>CAZEWB010000140.1:0-7919 GCA_964515655.1 uncultured Bacteroidales bacterium | reverse complement strand
TATCTATGGAAATAATTCATGTTTTAACAGCTGCAATGCTTTTGCCCAGGTAAGTCCTTCAGGAGGGAATCCGCCATATACTTTCTCCTGGTCCAATGGTGGCACTTCACAAAGCATTTCCAATGTGTGTGCCGGGAATTTTATAGTAACTGTAAGTGATGTTAACAGCTGTACCTCTACAGCAAATATTAATCTGACTCAGCCCAGCCAGTTAAATCTGACATTGATCCCGGTAAATGAAACCTGTTATCAGCAATGTAATGGTTTGATCACAGCTATCGTGAACGGCGGAACGCCATCGTATACGTACACGTGGTCGAATGCAATGAATTCACAGGTAATTTCCGGTCTATGTCAGGGGACTTATATTGTAACAGTATCAGATATGAATGGCTGCACCAGGACTTCAACAGCTGCAATTTCGGGCCCGACTATACTTTCTGTTAACCCTGGTACTGTTTCAGATGCCCATTGCGGCCAACCCGACGGCAGCGCAACGGTAACTGTAATTGGTGGTTTTGCTCCGTATACATATACATGGTATCCTAATGCCGGAAGTACAAATACAATCACAAATGTATATGCAAATCCCTATTCGATAACTGTTACAGATTTTAACGGATGTACTGCTACAACTGTTGTAAATATAAGCAACATTAATGGACCGATTATAACAGGGATTTCACAAACTAATGTAACTTGCAATGGATTACAGAACGGGACTGCAACTGTGACATATACATCTCCCAGTCCCATTATGTCAATACTATGGAACGACCCGATGAATCAGGTTACATCAACTGCAACCAGTCTTGCAGCAGGAACCTATACTGTTGAAATAACAGATATAAACGGTTGCGAGGTTTCTTCATCAGTAACAATAACACAACCAACTATTTTAAATGCAACAATTGCAAGCACAACACCGGCAAGTTGTTATGGCAGTTGCAACGGGAATGCAGTAGTTCTTGCCGGCGGCGGAACACCTCCATACAGTTATCTGTGGACCGACCCGTCTTCACAAACAGTACAAATGGCAACGAATCTATGCGCCGGCTTTGTAATGGTAAATGTTACAGACAATAACGGATGTATATCTATAGCTAATGTTAATATATCACAACCTATGGATATTCAGGTTTCACTTACCAGTACAAATCCGACATGCCCCGGAAGCATTAATGGCACTATTACTGCCGGAGTAGTTGGCGGCACTCCCCCTTATGGTTATAACTGGCTTCCTTATGGTGGTACAGGCTCAGTAACAGGAGGAATTCCGGCCAATATTCCTGTAACAGTTATCATTTCAGACGCTCACGGATGTAGTGAAACAAGCAGCATAACCCTGATTGAACCTGATCCTATTTCTGTTACCGTATCAATACAACCCACAACATGCGGACAAAGCAACGGCAGCGCTCAGATATCGGTAATATCAGGCGGAACGTCACCTTACAATTATTACTGGAGCCCGAGTGGTTCAACCCAGAATTTTGCAAATAATCTTCAAACAGGTACACATATTCTGAATGTCACTGACGCAAATAACTGTCAGGCCTCTTTTAATGTTACCGTTACATCAATTACTCCTCCCACAATAAATGCAATAATGACAAACGCTACAAGCTGCCTGGGTAGTAATGATGGCATGGCAATAGTTTCTGTAACAAATGGCGTTAGTCCATACGCGTATTTATGGTCTCCATACGGAAGCGGCGATTCAATTTCCACAAATCTTATTGCAGGCACATATACTGTAACAGTAGTGGATGCCAGCGGGTGCTCGGTTGTGTCTTTACCTTTTATCATCAACCAGCCATCACCTATAGTAGTGTACACTTTGAATCCGGATACGATTTGTATCGGACAAGATGTTACTATTACTGCAAGCGCAGGTGGCGGGACACCTCCATACACATATATTTGGGATAACGGCCTTGGTTCAGGGCAATCTCATATTGTCAGCCCGGCATCAGCGACAAACTATCTCGTTTCTGTTACAGATGTCAACGGTTGTGCAGCGGGTACTCCGGGAACAGTATCTGTTATAGTCAGACCTCCTCTTATATTAAATATTGGTAACGACGGAAATGTTTGTCAGGGTCAGATATATACCATTTTCCCTCAGGTAAACGGGGGACAGCCACCCTATTCATATTATTGGAGCAGTGGACTTACCGGCTCATCAGTTCTTGTTAATCCAAACACTACTACAACATACTATCTGACTGTAACTGATGCCTGCAACTCTCCGGCTGTAAACGACTCGATTACAATTAATATTAGTCCTGCGCCTGTAATTCAGCCTCTGGGGCCTGTCCATGGATGCGAACCTCTTGATGTAACTTTAACACCTGTAATCACAGTTGACGGACCTGTAACATATCTGTGGAATTTCGGAGATATTTTCTCGGGATCACTCAATACATCCGAAGACAGCATTGGTTACCATTATTATTCACATGACGGAATATATTCAATAACTCTGACCGTCACAACCCTGGCCGGCTGTACAACAGTGGGGACATATACAGACCTTATAAATGTCCATCCAATACCAGTATCTGAATTCTGGGCTTCACCCAATAATGTAAGCATTTTCGAAGCAACAGTATATTTTTATAATCAAAGTACAGGCGGCGATATGCTGCTATGGAGTTTCGGCGATGGAAATACTGCTACCGTTTCCAACCCGGTTTATGTTTTTGAATTACCGGGAATATACAATGTTATTCTTGTAGCAGCATCACAATGGGGTTGCATTGATTCAGTCAGTCATCCTATTGTAGTCCAGCAGGAAAACACATTCTATGCTCCTTCAGCTTTCAGCCCGGGCGGAGGACTTGGCAATGAATACTTCTACCCTAAAGGTATAGGTTTTGACCCTGCACGTTATGAGATGTGGGTTTTTGACAGATGGGGACAATGTATTTTCTACTCAGACAAATATCCACAGGGAACCCATACGACAGACGAAGTTGAAGGAGGCTGGAACGGACGCTACTCAGGAACAGGACCCTGGGTTCCGATCGGAACTTATGTATGGCAGGTTAAATACCGGGATGTAAACAACATTTATCATGAATATACCGGAACGGTATCGGTTCTGAGATAACCAAGAAGCCCTGACATTACATCAGGGCTTTTTTGTTCAAAACTTGCATAATTGATCAGGTTAACCAAACCAAAGGATTTTTAAACATTTACTAAAAGATCAATATTTTGTATATCACATATTTTATATACTTTATTCAACATGTTTAGTTTGTTAATAAAAATAACCAGAAAAAGTGGCAACTCTTTAGTATTTTTATCGTCTTAAAACCTGTCGGGCGCTTTTACTGAAAATAAAGAAAATGCTAACTGATTACAAATGTTTTTTTTGAACTTTTTAAACTTTATATAATGAGAAACTTTTTTTTCTTTCTGTTGATTTTTTCAATCTTCGTCAATACGGGGAAAGCTCAGGGAAATTTTAATGGTTTTACTGACTTTAAAAAAATAAGCGAAAATCAGGCTGTCATCTATTTTAACGTAATCTCCGAAGATGCATTCAAAATTGATGAATTCAATGAAATGCTTCTTAAAACTGATGGTGTATACTCATCATCATATAAGAAAGATAATCATCTTTTTCGTTTTAAAAGTGTAATAAACAAGTCTGTTACTGACGAGGACATTAAAATTATCCTTGCTCAGCAAAACATGAAAATAAATGCTGAAGGATTGTACGACAAAAACAACGACCCGAGCATCAAAAAGGAAATTCCTGTTTCTAATGAACAAACTATTGCACCTCACTATCCGGCTTTTGCAGATACAGGCAACCCAGAGTATGATGCACAGCAATTTGAAAAAGCCAAACAGGAGTGGATAAAATCATACCCCGAAGAAGTTGAAAAGCTATCAGGACGGAATTACCAAAAAGCCACAGGTATTGAAAACCCGGCTGATATTAAGAAGAAGAATTCTTTAAACTAAGAGAATAATTGATTATGAAAATGTCAAGCAAAATATCAATAATTATTGTAATTGCTGTTGTATTTAACACAGTTTTTATCAATAACATTTTTTCCCAGGCTACATGCGGTGCTTCTGCAACTACAATAGTATTGGGAACCGAATACTGTGGCACAAATAGTTATGCCGGAAGTATTGATGATGCAAGCGGCTCACCTACAAATCCATGTGATTCCTGGTATAACGACGGAGAATATTGGTTCAAGTATGTTGGTACCGGGTTGGGTTTATCAATTGACGTATATAACCTGACAGCTACATATTCCGGTTTATTTGTATTTAACGGATGTCCGGCTTCTTCTCCTAGTTGTATTGCCAGTTACGTAAGCAGTTCATCCACTGCTGATTTTACATTAACTACTCCGGCATTGACTTTAGGAACTACATATTACATTGTTCTGGCAAACTGGTCATCTCCATATAGTACTGGTTTTTGTCTCGAAGCTTCTTCATATACTCCTCCCCCTCCTCCTGCAAATGACAACTGCACAGGAGCAATCTCATTAACTCCCGGAGCTACATGTACTCCAACAAACGGAACCGTTCTTAATGCAACCCTTTCACAAACGGGATGTGCAGGAACAGCAGATGATGATGTATGGTACAGTTTTGTTGCACAGAATACTACTCAATACATTAATGTTACGCCCGGAACAGGATTTGACCCCGTTGTTCAGTTATTTTCAGGAGCATGTGCTTCTCTTACTTCGTTGTCATGCAATGACGCCAGTTATACTACCGGAACTTCAGGCACTGCATCATTCACAGGACTTACAGTAGGTCAAACATACCGTTACAGGATATACGATTACTATTCAACAGATCCTACCGGTCCTACATTTACAACTTGTGTGACAAATCCGCCAACATGTCCTGCTGGTCTTGGCACAGGAGTGGTTTCGGTCGCTTCGCTTCCATATACTAATAACAATGAGACGACCTGCGGTCAAATTAATAATATTACAAGTAGCAATGTTAGTAATATTTGCGGTAGTTCATCATATTTTGGAGGTGAGGACTATGTTTATTATTTCACACCTACAACTTCCGGAAACATTACAATTAATGTTTCTTCAACCGGAACATATATGGGCGTAACTCTTTATGACGGCTGTCCTTTTACAACAGGTACCTGTGCAACTTACGCACAAGGTTATTCAGGTGACCAAAGTGCATGCACTAATGTTACTGCAGGACACACTTACTATGTAATTATCGACAGCTATCCATTGCCAGACTGTAATAATTACGATTTTTCTATCACTGCACCAGGACCAGGCATCGCAAACGATGAACCATGTACTGCGACAGTATTACCAATAGGAGCTTCGTGTTCCAATGTAAACAGTACAAACCTCTGCTCATCAGCATCAACAGGCCCACCGGCCCCAGGTTGCGCAAGCTATCTTGGGAGTGATGTCTGGTTTTCCACAACAGTTCCAGCTACCGGAGCGCTGACTGTGAATTTTACAGCAGGAACAATGTCTGACAACGGTATGGCTTTATACACAGGTACGGTATGCTCAAGTCTTAGCCTGGTACAGTGTACTGATGCAACAACTATGACACAGGCCGGATTAACTCCCGGTACTACAGTCTGGATAAGGGTTTGGGAATACAGTAATGATGCAAACGGTACATTCCAGATATGTGCTCAAACATACAGCCCGCCCCCTCCGACAAATCAGGACTGTATGGCTGCAATACCTGTCTGCCAGCAAACATACAGCAATCCTAACTCATATACTGGAACCGGTGCAATAACAAATGAAATTCCAACTACCGGAGGCTGTCCTAACAATTGCCTCTTAAGCGGAGAACGTAATGATGTATGGTATGTCTTTACTGTAATGAATAACGGCACTCTGGAATTTGAAATTGATCCGGTAACATTTTTAGATGATTACGACTGGGCTCTTTATAACCTGACTACAGCAAGTTGTACAGACATATATTCAAATTCCAGTTTGCAGGTTAGTTGTAATTATTCTGCCGACGACGGACCTACAGGTATGGCAAATGGCTATACGCTGAGTTGTGGTTCTGCATCGGATGGCCCGTGGAATGATAACATAAATGTATCTGTCGGTCAAACCTATGTACTAAATGTATCGAACTTTTCAAGTTCCCAGGACGGATATACACTGACTTTCGGGGGTACCTCAACAATTTTCGACAATGTTGCACCGGCATTCCAATCAGTTGACACACCCATTCCCTGCGGCGCTACTACAATGACTTTCCATTTCAGCGAAAATGTACTTTGTGCTTCAGCTACTGTTGCAGACTTCACTCTTACAGGACCGGGCGGACCTTATACTTTATCAAATCTCATATCGCCTCAGTGCGGCGCCGGAGCCACTTATGGCAGTGACTATACAGTAACAGTATCTCCTCCATTAACTACCAGCGGAACTTTCACAATAAGTCTGGTTACAACTTCAGGTTCTGTAACGGACGTATGTGGCAATACTGCACCGGCAGCTTCATTCAACTTCGTTATAAACAACATTTCTTCAACTTCCACATTCACCAGCCCGACCTGTATGGGAGGAAATAACGGTACAGCGTCTGCTACCGGAAGCGGCGGCACTGCGCCTTACACATACACATGGTCTACCGGTGCAACTACACAAAGCGTTACAGGGCTTGCCGCCGGAACATATACCTGCACAGTTCAGGATGCAAACGGATGTCGTTCAATTGCAACTGTGACTGTTATTAATCCGACAGGAATGACATTAAGCATTACTTCAGTTGCTACAACCTGCGGCAACAGCAATGGTTCGGCCACAGTAACAATTACTGCCGGAGCTTTTGTCTCAAACAGACCATATGATTATCAGTGGTCAAACGGAGCAAGTACAATGAACACAAATACTACAAACAACACTATTTCCGCTCTTCCATCAGGCTCATATACTGTTACAGTTACTGATAACAACGGCTGTTCTGTTACAGCGACCGTGACTGTTGCTGCAAGTACTCCTGTTACTGCCGGCTTTACTTACAACGGAAATCAATGCCTCACCGGCAATAGTTTCACTTTTACAAATACCGGTTCAACAGGAGCAGGTATAACATATGCATGGACATTCGCAGGAGGGACTCCAGCCACTTCTACAGCACAAAATCCTTCGGGAGTTACTTTTGCTACTGCAGGGTCTCACGCAGTTGTACAGACAGTAACAGGACCCGGACCTTGCACTGCAACGACAACAATAAATATTACAGTGTACCCACAACCAACAATTACTCCTACACAAACAAATGTAACCTGCAATGGTTTGTGCAACGGACAGGCTACGGCAACACCTTCGGGTGGAAGCGCTCCTTATACATACGTATGGTCGAACACACAGACAACTCAGTCTACCACTGCTACTCTTTGCGCAGGAAGTTATACAGTAACAGTGAGAGATGCAAACAGCTGCTCATCAACTGCAACATATACAATAACACAACCAGGCGCAATCGTTTTATCAACTTCACGAACAAATGTAACATGTAACGGATTATGCAATGGTACAGCACAGGTTAGTATTACAAGCGGAGGAACTGCCCCATTTACATATAACTGGGGTGCCGGCTCAACACCCACAAGTGCAACCACCGGCGGATTATGCGCAGGCAACTATACTGTAACGGTAAGAGATGTCAACAACTGCACAGCAACAGCAAGTGTGAATATTTCTCAACCTGCTGCACTAACTGCAACAATTTCTGCACAAACGAATGTCAACTGCAACGGTGGAAATAACGGTTTAGCAACTGTAACAGCAGGTGGTGGAACAGCTCCATATACATATTTGTGGAATGACCCGGCCCCTGCTCAGACAACAGCTACCTGCACAGGTCTCACTGCAGGTACATGGACTGTCACTGTTACTGATAACAAC
>CAZEWB010000139.1:0-7975 GCA_964515655.1 uncultured Bacteroidales bacterium | reverse complement strand
TGTGTTGGGTGTGTTTGGTGTTTGTTTTGGCTACTTCGTCAGCGCTATCTCGCACCTTCTGCTTATCTTGTGATAACTGATAGTATTCGCCGGAGCATCTGATGTGGCGGCCGGCAGCGCTTCCTCGCCCTTTCCTGCTACCTGTATTATCCTTGTTTTGTCTATGTCTTTCGAAACAATGTAATCATACACTGCCTTTGCCCGGCGTTCAGAAAGTAATTTATTGTATTGCGATGAACCCTGGTTGTCGGTGTGGGCGGTAATTGTGATCTTCAATCCGGAATTTGCTTTTAGTATCTCAATATTTCCATCCAGTGTTTTGGATGCTGCGGTGTTTACAAACGATTTGTCGAAATCAAAATAAATATTCTGAAGCGCCGGAATTGCTGTGTTTGCAACGTTCGTATTATTTATTACGTTGGGGATATTATTTGTAGTATTTGCTGAGGCTATCGTTTGCGTTGTGTCTTTTATTTCTGTCGTGTTTACTGCAGCGATTGTTTGTGTTGTATCTTTAATTTCTGTGGTGTTAACTGAAGCTATTACCTGCGTTGTATCTGTCGGTACAACCGTGCTGTCGACTGAATGCCTTGCTGTGTTCTGAGCAAGTATCTGCTCCTGCGTCATTATAACTACGGGTTTGGAAATGCAGAATGTTTCGGTTTCCTTGGTTTCGTTCTGCACTACGTTAAGTTCGAGTTGAAGGTTGTATGTGCCCGTTTTCAGGAAAGTATAATCGACCTGGCCGGTATAATAAAAAAGCATGGTATCTATTTTCCAGTGGCAGTCGTTAAAATGATATTTATCCGGCTGCCGGTTTTGGGGTTTAATGACAAGGGGAACACTGGGGTTGAGAGTGTCAGCGATATCAAAACCTACAAATGCAGATGCGGCAGCCTGGCTTTCGGGGTCATTGCTTTTTTCGAACAGATAAGAAAATTCCGCCTCATAAATATCCATATTACCGAGGCCGTCTTTACGGTAAGAACTGAAATATGCAATTCTTTTGTCTTTCGAAAATCTGAAAAAGATATCGTCGCCGGGAGAATTTATTGGCATTCCCATATTTTCGGGTTTTGTCCAGCTCCCGTTAATGAATTCTGATTTATAAATGTCAAACCCTCCTATTCCTTTATGTCCCTGCGATGAGAAATACAGGGTTTTGCCATCGGGTGAAATTTCGGGGCTGTCCTCATTATATGCAGTGTTTATTTCGAAGCCCAGGTTTATTGCCTGTCCCCAGCGTCCGTTATCGTTCTTTTCGGATTTATATATATCGAGATTGCCGAATCCGTTTTTGCTCCAGCTCGAAAAATACACAGTATTTCCATCTTTGGTCATGCTTACGTGTGGCTGGTAAAAACTGAAGTTTACCGATTTCTGTATAAGTTTGGGCTTTTGCCATTTTCCGTCTTTGAATTCAGATGTCCACACCTTGTTCTTACGGTACAGGAGCAGAAGATTGCCATCGTAATTCATTCCCACAACAGCATTGTGTTTCCTGCGCTTAACGTTAAGTCCGTTGAATTCAACGAAGTTGCCGGACGGTTCGGCAAAACCGTATTTTTTACCGCTTCTTCTCGAAATGTAAATTTTCTCGAAATACACCGGACCTTCGAACCCATAATTCGTTGAAATTACAGGCGGGCGGATAGAAGTAAACAGAAGCATCGAGTCATTCATAACCGGCACCGGCACGTATTCGGCAAACCATGTATTTACGCGGCTGCTGAGATTTCTTATTTTCACATCCGGCCTTTTTGTGAGGGTCATTGCATATTTACATGCTGCGATCTCTTTATCGATCTTACCGGCAATTTCGTCTTTTATCTCCAGTTCGTACTCGTTGCACTGACTGTATTCATCAATTGCATTCTCAAATTCTTCGTTAAAATGATAGGTCTGTCCCAGGTAATAATGAAGTTCGGGGTAGTCGTCGGGGTTGCCTACAATATCCTTTACTTTTAGAAAAAAACGGTGCGCCTGTTCGGATTTCTTAAGGTCGTAAAAATAAAGCAGAGCCAGTTCATAATTATATTCAAGATTATTCGAATCTGCTTTCCACAACTCCAGGAGGTTTGCTTCGGCATGACGGAACTGACCCTTGTCGATAAGCCTCATTGATTTACGGAATTTTTTCTTTTCCTCTCGCCCCGGCTTTTCATTACTGCCGGCAACAGGAAGGGCAAATGATATAAGAAGAACGAACAGGACCAGAAAATAAAATACGCTTTTCATTTGTTTCATTTTGTGGCTGTTATTAGGTGCAAAAATAGTTCTTCCGTAAATAAAAAACAAATAATAACTATACGAAACGAAAACATTCCGCGCGTCATTGCGAGGAGGTCGCTTGTCCCACTGAGTAAACAATATTGTTTTTGGCCGACGAAGCAATCGGATTGTGGGGTGGAAAAAACCTTTTTACGATCCCGTAAATCTCCCCTCATTTCCCGCACACAAAGATTGCTTCGCTGCTTCGCGACTCGCAATGACGGGAGGGTTTTTTCTTTATTGTTCACCTTCGCTACCATTCTATTTCAACTCCCTGTGTTTTACTTTTATCCTTGTTCTTATTGTCGGGTGGCACTGTGGTTGATTTTTTAGTAGTGTCCTTGCCAAATATGCCCCCGAATTCTTCTTTCAGAAGTTCCTTTATAGTTTCCTTTTCGTTCTTCAGGCTTTCCTTAATATTTTCCTTAACCCCCTTTGTATCGTAAGTTATTTTGTAATCATCGGTAGTGCCGGAGACCAGGAGGAACAGCCTTGTGCGGTGCAATCCATCGGGTTCAACTTCCCCGAATTCATCTATCTCTTTCTTTTGCTGACGCGCCTTGCCGGCCAGAAGTTCGGACAATAAGACTCTCAGCCTGTAATTAATATGATTATCGAATGTGTGTTCTCCGGAAATTTCGATATTGAAAGCAGAAGAATTTATTTCGGTATTTGGTATGTAAATTATCCTGTTCTTAATTGCAATGTCACTTTCCATTTTTTCGAATTTTATATACATAAGGTCCGAAACGGCAATAAACTTTGATAATTCCATCATCGGTTCAAACTTTATCAGTTCCCCCTTTTCAATTATTATATGTGAGTTTGCAAGAAGTTTGTCTTCAACAAGTGATATTTTCGTATCCCATTCAGATTTCATATTAAGATCGGCCGTAATTCTCCCGGAAAGATGTTTGTCCATAATAAAATCCTGACCGAAATTATCGAAAGATTTAAACAATTCTTTTATCTGAAGACTATTGAATTTTGCGGAAACTTCTGCCTGAATATTTCCGGACGGCAATATACTGAGGACACCATCGGCCTCTACACCTCCGCTGCAGCTGTTAAAAGTAACGCCCCTTGCAGTGAGGACGTTGTTTTCAATTACAACCGAACCGGAAATATCCGTTGCCCTGAAACTGTCATAATTAAAACTTTCCATGATGATATCGGCGCTGAGCTTCATTTTCCCCGGAATTGCAAAACCGCCTTCGGATGTCGTAGATGTCCCGTAGAACTTTTTGAAATCGAATTCGCCGCATTTAAGCGCCACGTCCACGGTCATGTTTTCATCATTCAGGATATATCCGGCCAGGTTGCGGAAACTTCCTTTAAGTTTGAACTGGTGATTCCTGTAAAAGAGCGAAAGGCTGTCGATCTGCAGGTCATTCTGCAAAAACCTGAACTCACCATCCATATCCGAGTATGAATAATCCTCGCCGAATTCCTGAACATTTACATTTTTGATCGAAATTATCCCTTGTGTTTTTCCGTTCATGTAGTCTTCCTTCGTGAACTCTCCCGGGGCTTTCATCTTTCCTGAAAAGCGGATGTCGACCTCGGCAAGTCCCGTCATATCCGCCACGCTGTCGCCACCGATCAACTGACGGATCTCTGCAAGGTCAAAAGCGCCCTTAAGCATAAATTCCACCTTGGGGTTCTCGAAATTCTCTATCATATAACTGCCTGAAAAGTCCGAATTCGGCATTTCCGCATAAATACTGTCGAGTCTCAGGAAAGAGGTGGCAAGTGTGTGTGAAGACCCGTTCGAATATTTTCCCCTGCACCTGAAATTATCTATTGTAATGCCAGAAGAATGATCGATACTTGCGTTTGTCACACCAAACTGAAGAGATATAAGCGGGCTTTTATCAAGCGAGACCACTCCTTCTATCTTTCCTTCGAAATAAAAATTCCCCGAACTCGAGAACCCCTCCAGATTTGCCTGAGCCGAATCGGGCAAAAGCGAAATGAACGACTCAATGTCAATGTCGTTACCTTTAAGACTTATGTCGCAGTTGAATTCTGGATCGACAACGAAAATGCCGGACAGATCGATCGAAAGTTTTCCGGTCTGTATATTTCCGCTTGTAATATTGTATTTCGATTCATCGAAATCGAACTCGGCAGTTATAAATGCGGGTTTGGAAATATACTGCGTTTTTCCTATCGAAAGCCTTGTTAAACTGATCCCCCCGCTTGTACTTACCGAATAACTCTCGTCGAAGAACGAGCCTGATATCCCGAATTTTTCAGTGCTGCAGTCGAGCTTCATATCCTTTGCAGCATTGCGGTATCTTATGTCGATGTTCTTAAGAGTGATCCACTGAAGCCGTACCCGCACAGGGCTTTCTTCGGAAAGACTGTCAGTCTTCCAGAATTCGTAATTGCCGTTTCCTTCCCTGTCATTAAGGACAAGGCCCTTGCCCTCGTGAACCTCAATTGCCTTTATGGTATATTTTCCACGGAGAACATCTAAAATATTAAAACGCAGGTAAACATTTTCGGCCTTAAGCAGAGTGTCGGTATTGAGTTTGGGAAAGTCGCCGTCTTTGAAATCTTTCGGCGAAAACACAACAATATCGCTGAAAACAAGAGAGGCGTCGGGGAATTTACTTATAAGTGAAATGCTTATTTCCTTTGCTGATATTTGTGTCCGGATGTTTTTGTTCAGTTCATCAAGCATCATTTTCTTGACCTCGTCGGTATAGAACGTCGAAACAATGAGGACAAATAATACCGGCAGAAGAATTAGTACTGCAACTACAATTAAAGATATTTTTATTATCCGCTTCACTCTAACCATATAAACGCAATCCTGTTTGTACAGATTGTTCCAAAAATAGAATAAAGTTCAGGTTTTATTGAGGATGCAAAACAGAAGTTATTACCCGCGATATTCTTCGCTGCAATATGCTCTGTTGCTGTATTTAAGGGCGATGCGGGCTGATGTTTTTTAACCGTTTTTATACATTACTTATGTTACCTGAAAATAAAGATCAAACGAATTTTCGTAAAAAAAAGACAAGGATTTCACGGATTATCACGAAAAACATCTATATATATTAAAGTGTGGGAAGCACGAAGTTAGAAGCACGAAGACGCATGTGTCATGGGTTGTCGGTTGTGAGCATGAATTTTATACCCCATTCACAGGACTCGTGCTATCTCAACTTCGCGCTTCGTGCTCCCGACTTCCCACACTTTATCAGATTATGATAATTCGTGCAAATTAGTGTAATCCGTGTCTGAAAAGTATTCAATGTCAAACAAACAATTATCAATGTACAAGTACCTGTTCTGTTCGGGATTTCCATTGATCATTGTAAATTGAAAATTTGGCATTGCTCATTATTTTTAATATTTTTGCAAATCCATTGGCCCTATAGTTCAATGGATAGAACGGAAGTTTCCTAAACTTTAAATCCAGGTTCGATTCCTGGTGGGGCTACAAAAACAGAGCGAGAATGGGAGCGGAGAGCGAGGGGGGAGGGCATGTGTCGCTCTGTCTTTTCTTCGCTCTCGTTCTGTTTCTCGCTCTGTGATCATGAGAGCGGGGAACGAGGAAGGGTTGCTGACGAATAAGGATGTAATACCAGTTTTTGTATAAAATATTTTTTCTACTTTTGCGGGCGCATCAGTTAGGGCTTTAAAAGCCTTTTTTTATCTTCATGCAGATCGAAGAAATAGGACATAAAGTTTTATCCGGAAAGCGGATCTCAAGTAACGAGGGACTCTTTTTATATGAGCATGCTCCGCTGCCTTACCTGATGCAGATCGCCAACGAGATCAGACTTCGGATACATCCCGAAAAGGTCGTAACATGGCAGATCGACAGGAACATCAACATTACTAATATCTGTACGGTTCACTGTTCTTTCTGTAATTTCTGCACGGTAAGCGGAAGCGAAAAAGCATACACAACAAGTATTGATGAGTATTCACAAAAAATAAAGGAACTTGTAAAAGCCGGGGGAGATCAGGTTCTTCTTCAGGGTGGGCTGAACCCCGATCTCGGAATTGTTTTTTACTGTGAACTATTTTTAAGATTAAAAATCTTATTCCCTGATGTCCGTATTCACGCCCTTGGTCCGCCTGAAATAATTTTCATTGCAAAAAAAGAGGACATGACCATCGAGGGTGTTCTCGACACTCTGATATTTCATGGTCTCGACAGCCTTCCCGGAGCCGGCGCCGAGATCCTCTGCGACCGTGTCCGTAAGCAGGTCTCCCCTTCGAAGTGCAGCAGCAACGAATGGCTTAAAGTTATGCGCATCGCTCATAAAAAGGGAATACTCACCTCTGCTACAATGATGTTCGGACACCTTGAAACTCCTGCCGAAAGAATCGACCACCTCGATAAGATCAGGAAACTTCAGGACAGAGTGAACGGAAACGGAGGCGGATTCAAGGCCTTTATTCCATGGCCCGTTCAACTTGAAGATACAAGGCTTGCAAAAAAGCACAACATAGAACCTGTAAGCGATTCACTTTACCTGCGTACTCTTGCAATAAGCCGTATAATGCTGGATAATATCGAAAACATTCAGGCCTCATGGCTTACCGTAGGTCCCGATACCGCGCAGATATGCCTTCACGCAGGTGCAAACGACCTCGGCTCGATAATGATAGAAGAAAAGGTCGTCTCCAGCGCCGGTGCCTCCCACCAACTGGATGCAGATGGCATGAAAAAAGTAATTGAAGAAGCCGGGTTTACGCCAAAGAGAAGAGATCAGGGGTATAAGATTCTTGAGTGATGGCGACCCCAAGGTTCTCCGAAAGCATGTGTGAAGGGCGTCTGCGGGAGTTCTTCATAATCTTAATCCTAATCTTAATCATAGTCCAGTCCAATACTGGAGCCTCCCTTGTCAGGGATCGTATTATAAAATTATAATGTTTATTTCCGCCCTTGCCACCCGACACAGTCGAGCCCCTGCGGGACGAGCCTGCCAGCAACGGATTCCTGACCTTTACAGTAAATCAGAACACAGACCTCCCCAACGGTACTGTTATTAATAACGAGGCAGATATTTATTTTGACTTTAATGCACCCGTCATTACAAACCAGACAATGCATACAGTGAATGAGAACATGCAGTACCCCGCTCAGATTAATACTATAAACTCGGAAAAAAGTTTGTTAAGACTGTATCCCAACCCTGCAGAAAACGTTGTTTATGCTGAAACAGGAAAATTAAACAAGGGCGCAAAACTTGAGATCTTCAGCATGAGCGGTTGTCGTATGTTTTCAATACCCGTGACCTCCGAAATAACAACTATAGACATAAGCCACCTGTCTAAGGGAGTTTACGTGGTAAAATCTGTAGATGCCGGGGGAGTGGCGGTTGCGAAACTGGTAGTGCGGTAAAGAATAAAGTTTTAAATCTCCGAGGTCTTGTTACTATTGCATACTTGTATGCATAATGTAAAGACCTCGGAGATTTTGAATAACCGCCCTGTCACTCGACACAGTCGAGCGACTGCGGGGGTATTCAAACAACCCACTACAAAAAAGCAGTCACACTGAGCCGACCCAATTGTCTGAAATAATATAGGTGAAGTAGTAAGGTCGTGTCGAAGTGCGGCTGCTTTTTTCCCATTTGCCCACGCACATGTTTTCGACACGATTGCCTGAATAGCCTGCACTCACTCGTGTCCGGTTTAATATCATTGCATCTTCTGTATACATTCTTACACAATC
>CAZEWB010000138.1:0-8004 GCA_964515655.1 uncultured Bacteroidales bacterium | reverse complement strand
TGTGTTGGGTGTGTTTGGGTGTTGGTGTTGCAATGCTCCTTCCGCAAGCCAAGGCAGAATCCCTTCTGGAACATTGCAAAATCAACACTGGCCTTTCCGTTGTCGATGGCCTTGGTATAGTAAAGTATCGAATTGTCGTAATCGCGTATCCCGTAGTAACAGTCACCTGTCCTTGCAAATGCATCGCCAACTGTTTTCGACTTCGCTTCTTTCATATTATCGGTATATTTCCTGAACCATGACGCTGCTTCCTTGTATTCTTTTTTCTTGAATTTGCAGTACCCGAGATTATAATGAGCAGTGTTGAATTCCCCGAGATCTATTGAACCTGTCGTCACAATAAATTTATTGAACTCCCTTTCCGCATCATCGTATCTTTTCAGACGGTAATATGCTTCACCTTTCCAGAATATGGAACGGGCCATGAACAACCGGTTGTATTTTGCATTATTAAGGGATTTGTCAAAACTGATTATTGCATCCTCAAATTCGGAGTTGGTAAACATTTCAAGCGCCCTGAAAAAGCACACACGCTGATATGCTTCTTCGAGATCGGGAGTGATATTCTGAATTTTCTCGAGGGCGTCTATTGCTTCCTGGTAGTTTTTTGTTGAAACATAAACTTTGCTCAGGTAAGCATAAGCTTCATCAATGTACTGTGAATTGGGATAGGTCTGTATGAACTGGTTGAACGCCAGGATGGCTTCGTTGAAAGGCGAGATCGATAATTCGTGCGTAAGTTTTGCATAATTCAGCAGAGATTCCTCCTTTATCCTTTCATCTCCCCAACTCTTGAAAGCAGCATCGAATGCAAGGCGCGCGCTTTTTTTATCATCAACCTTAAGATAGCAGTTCCCCAGAAGATAGGCTGCGTTCTGGGAGATCATATCGTTTTCGTCTGATACTTTTACCAGGACAGCAATTGCATCTTTGTAATAGTGAGAAAAGTGATAGCAGAAACCCATCTGAAAGTAGTCCTCTCGCTCAACAACGGGCGAATTCTTGATGTACTCCCGGAGATATGGAGTTGCTTCTTCGAATTTAGCCATCCTGTAATATGATTCGCCGATAATACGTGCCAGATCGGGCTTTCTTACAGGGTTGACCGAATCGAGCATTGGCGGTGCATATTCGATAACGTCATTGTATTTTTCCTGAAGAAAATAGATATGGGTAATGTAGTAAGGGATTATCGGCGCAAAAAGTACATCGTCCGAAATACTTTTGAATCCCTGCATTGCAGCTTCGAAATTCTTTTTTTCGTAAGCAATATGGGAATAAAAATAAATTGCCGGAACCTGAAACTTTGAATTCCTGTCCTTTATTTCATAAAATGAATTTGAAGCATCATCGGCCTTTCCTGATGCATACTGGCTGTATCCTTTTTTGAAATAGTATTCACAGAATTCGTCTTCTTTCAGATAATACGGATCGACTTTCGCAAAGTCTTCAAGCACTTTTGCGTAATCCTTTGAACGGAAATTGGAAATGCCAAGGCGGTAACATGCATCGGGTATGCGGGAATCCTCAGGAGTGTTCACCACAAAGTCGAGAAGGCGTATTTCGGCATTCGAATTGAATAACTCCAGCGCACATGCAGAGGCAAAATAGCGGGCATCGTTAAGCATAAGGAGCGACCTGTCCGGATTGTTGTCGAAATAATCATCAAGGTGAAACCTCGCGAGTCCGTACATCTGTTTGTTGAACATCTCCGTCCCCTTTTGGTAACTCCAGTCGGGATTGTCTTTCGTAAAAGTTTTTTGTGCCGATAAACTCCCTGCCATCGGGATAAACAGCAGGCAAATTGGTATTTTATTTATCATCGTGTCAGTTAATTATTACTGTTTTAAAAGTCGAAAATTAGCCATTAATATTCCCTCATTTAGTAAGGCATACAATTATTAATTAACAAAACCGTGTTGATTTCTGTACCTGATGGTATTAGTTTTCTGATATGAAATAACTACTTTTGAAATAAAAATATTCATGAGCGAAGAAAACCTTATAACACTCGAAAACGTTACTATATCTCACGAGTCAACCCTTGTGATGGAAAGCCTTTCGTTCACACTCTCAAAAAACGAATGTGTATTTTTTACGGGGCGCGTGGGCAGCGGAAAAACATCAATACTCCGCCTGTTGTACGGCGATATCAGCACTTTCACCGGAAATGTAAACGTATGCGGAATTGACATAAAAGAACTAAAACCTGCCTTTGTTCATGAACTCAGGCGTAAAATGGGGATAGTATTCCAGGATTTCCAGCTTTTGCCCGACCGCAGTGTACGCAAAAATCTTGAATTTGTCCTTAAAGCAACCGGGTGGAAGAACGAACAATTCGACGAAAGGATATGGGAAGTTATGAGGGCAACAGGAATGATCGATTTTGCAGACAAATTACCTTCGCAGCTTTCAGGAGGCGAACAGCAGAAAGTCTCGATAGCCCGCGCTTTACTTAATGAACCAGAAATAATAATTGCTGATGAACCAACGGGGAACCTCGACCCCACTTCATCTGCAGAGATTTTCGAATTGCTTACCGGACTCACCCAACAAGGCAAAAGCGTGGTAATAGCAACACACAACTACCAGATGGTTGCTAAATATCCGAATGCAAAGATTTACCATTGCGGCAACAGGTCGTTCAGGGAAATTACATTACAAGAGCTACAGGGGGCGGAATAAATTCGTTCGATATTCGCTGCGCTAAAATTAATATAAGATAGTTGAAGAATAGTCATCAGTCGACAGTCAACAGTCGGCAATTTGCAAATGGAAAACTTTATTGCAGACTGAAGACTGGCGACTGCTGACTGTTCATTTACATAGATGTTTAATTGTCTAAATACTAAAGAAGACCAGTTATTAACTTAAAAAGCGTGGTGTCACTCTGAGCCCGCCCGCTACAAGTAATTATTTTTGTTGAACATATTGGCGGTGTCGAAGAGTGTGCGGGGGCAAAGGGGGAGATCCTTCGACACGCCTGCATTTTATTTTAAGTACTTCAGCGTTTTTTACAGCAGGCGGCTCAGGATGACAGAGTGGTGGAGGTTTTAGGTTATTCCTTCACAAACTTTGTAGTGACTACTCCGCCCGAATGGTAAATCCTGACAGCATAAACACCGGCTGGTAAGCCCTGAACGTTTATTTCCGCTACAGGTTTTTGAGGGATTATTTCTCTTATCAAATCTCCGTTGGTGTTATATACCTGAACCTTGCGGGTATACTCAGGCAGGTTTATGTAGATATTCTCCTGCGAGGGATTGGGGTATGACAAAGAATAATTTTCTTCATTTTGCAAAATATTGATCTCTGTAATTTCATTCAATTTTACCACCCAGACATCCCCTCCCCCTATGATTCCACTTACATCACCGTCATTTGATCCTGTACACCCTGCAAAGACATAGCTCCCATCAGTTGTTTGAATTATGGAATATGCAAATTCGCTACCAGTTCCGCCAAAACATTTTTGCCATTGCATATTGCCCAGTTGGTCTAATTTGACAACCCATATATCGTTGGCACCATGAGCTCCACTAACATCTCCGCCATTTATACCTACTTCGCCCTCTACGACATAGCCCCCATCGGCTGCTTGAATAATGGAATATGCATGTTCATCTTGGAATCCGCCCAGGCATTTTTGCCATTGTATATTGCCAAGAGAGTCAGTTTTTACTACCCAAATATCACTCCAATATGTACTCGAACTATTATTACCACTAACATCACCGTCGTTTGAATATGCCTCTCCTGCAAGTGCATAGCCCCCATCGGTTGTTTGAATAAATGAGCGCGCTTCATCATAACTTGTTCCTCCAAAACATTTCTGCCATTGTAAATCACCTTGTGGATCCAGTTTAACTAACCACATTTCATCAGCACCATTACTCCCGCTTATATCACCATTATTTGACCAGGTAAGTCCTGCAATAGTATAACCCCCATCGATAGTTTGTAAAATGGACCAGGCTTCATCCTTATCTGTGCCGCCCAAACATTTCTGCCATTGGATATTCCCCAGTAAGTCTAATTTCACTATCCACATATCATTATAGACATTATACATACTAAGAGTGTCATGATAACCGGTTACATCACCATCGTCTGAATACGTAAAGCCCGCAATAGCGTATCCCCCGTCGGTGGTTTGTATTATTGATCTAGCTTCATCCCAATGGCTTCCTCCCAGACATTTCTGCCACTGAATGCTCCCCTGATAGTCTAATTTAACTATCCACATATCCTCTCCTCCATGATTTCCCGAAACATCACCGTCATTAGAATTCGTATATCCCGCAATAACATAACCGCCATCTATAGTTTGGATGATAGAATTAGCTACCTCACCAATAGTTCCTCCTAAACATTTTTGCCATTGAATATTGCCAATAGAGTCAGTTTTTACTACCCAAATATCATTATAATACAAAGATGTATCATGATTTCCACTTACATCAAAGTCATTAGATCTTGTCCCTCCTGCAAAAACATATCCTCCATCAGTGGTTTGGATAATTGATCGTGCTACTTCACCACCTGTTCCCCCATAGCATTTCTGCCACTGAATATCAACCTGTGCACTCAGGGATATTGCAGCGCTAATAATCAGAAACAGAATGAAAAGTTTTTTCATAATATTATGGCTTAAATACATTTATAAGACAAATATACGAAAGTTTTGGTTGCCCGGTGGAAAATATTTTTCAGTGAACTTTAAAAGTGACGAAAGACCGAATGCAGAAGTCTTGGTCCTACGTCTTGGCAGCGGGTCTGGTCTGTGGTCATGGTCATGGTTTGGCTGCATGCGCCAATGGTTACAGGACAGGAAGACCGAAGTCATGTCTGGGTTATGGTTTTATGTCTTGGCAGCGGGTCTGGCAAAAGGTCTTGGTTAAAGGTCTGGAAAAAGTTCCAATGTCAATGGCTAACACCCTACCACGAATCATGACCTAAGACCAAACCCGCCGCCACGACCTAAAACCATGGCCTAAAAAAGCGTGGTGTCACTCTGAGCCCGCCCTTCCATTACCTTAGAGAATCCTAAATGTTAAATGGCGGTGTCGAAGAGTGTGCGAGGGGGAGGAGAAAAGCAGCCGTGCTTCGACAAGGCCATATTACAATAACAATAGTAATTCTATCAAGCCGGCCTGCTCAGCATGACTGCTTTTTTGTGGTGGGTTGTGGGGTTTAAACTTTCAGTCATATTTCATTGTGGCCTTACCAAAGGCTGGGGTCTTAGGATGACAGTGTGGGTGTGGTATATGAGAGGCCTATTTTGCAGTTGCCAGCTTTTTCCTGCTAAAAGTATAATAAAGCAGCACTATTCCCACTCCCAGACTTACAACTGATACTATGAAGTTCGTTGTATATCCCCAAATTTCGAAAATGGCTATACCGATCATAGGTGAATATATTGCCCTGAAGCCAGTAAGGAACAAATGCACATTCTGGTATTCGCCTGCGTCCTCTTTTTTGCAGAAATATGCGGAGCCGATATTCCAGAGCAAAGACATTGTTGCAGCAAAAGCGCCGTTGAACAGGGTTGCAATGATCATGCTCCAGTAAAAAGATATTCCCCATGCTTCGAAATGAGAAGGAAAATATTGTGTGAGTCCGACAAAAATAAAGTACAACCCGATTGACACATAGGTCACAATTCCGAAGCGTCCCGCCCCTACTTTGTCCAGAAACTTGCCGGCAAATGGAAGAAGGATTATTGCAATAATATTGTATGCATTCCTGTAAAAAGCAACGCTCATGTAGTTCAGGTCCAGCACATCCTTAAAAAACAATGTAACAACAGGAGTGGAAGCCATGAATGCATATCCGTAAAACATGAATGCGATCTGGAAAAGAAGAAAGGGCCTGTCTTCCTTCAATATTTTTATCATGCTTTTTGCAGAGATCTTTACACTCTCGAAAAAGCCGGTCTTGGCAGGAGGTTTAAAACCCTTATCCTTATATGGTATCCGTGACAGGAACCACGAAGAGGCTATACCGGCAACCGCACACACAGGAAGCACATAACGGAATGCAAAGGGATCGAAGTCAAGATAAATTCCGTAAATAAAAGTAACAACAAGCATCACTATCTTGTTGGCCGATGTTGAATAACTGTACAGATACCCGAAGTTCTCGGTCCTGAAACTGTTTTTAAGGAAGTAGTTTATCTGGGGAAATATCAACGGATTTCCGAGATAGTAAACAAGGAATATTGCTAGGAATGCGACATGATAATATCCGCCAAAATAAGAACCGGCATCGCCGGGAAACAGCAGGAACAGAAGCAATGGCGCTCTTGAAAAAATGCCGGAAAGGAATACCATTTTCTTTTTATTCTCAACTCTTCTGATAAATTCATTTATGAAAATCAGAAAAAGAAAAACGAGAATAGAGGACTGAAAAAGAAGGCCAAGTTCAAATGAATTCCGGTTAAGACTTTTAATGAAGACGAATTCGTTAAGGGCAAAGACACCGAAAATAAAACCTTCGATAAGCGAGTATGCCAGATAAAGCCGGAATGCATTCTTTTCGCGCGGAGAATTATCGGTTACAGGGATGAATTTCATTATTTTAACAATGTGGCATAAAATAAAGCCCGATGAGTGCGGGCATGAGGAGATCCTGAAATAAATTCAGGATGACGGGAATGGGGGATTGGGCATGGTTCAGAATGACGATTGGGATTTTGGGCTTTAAAGTACTTCACTTTGATATTAATTAAACAGAAAAAATGTGCTCGTATAGAATTTTTAAACCGATAATTATCAGAATCACGCCTCCTGCGATCTCGATGTATTTCAATTTGTGTCCCCTGATATTCTTTCCAAAGAGCATTCCGCACATTGCAACCACACCTGTAATAAAAGCAATGATCAGGGCTGCAATAACGACTGGGGTATCGGTCAACGCAAAACTGAAACCTACGGCCAGTGCGTCGAGACTTGTCGCAAGGGCAATTCCCCATATCACCAACAGGCCAAGACTTTTTATCTTTTTTTCCTCTTCTTCCCGTATTGCTTCTATTATCATTTTACCGCCGATGAATAACAACAGGCCGAATGCTATCCAGTGGTCAGCTTCAGAAAGGAGGTCCCTTAATGGTAATCCTGCAAGCCATCCTGCAAGAGGCATCAGTCCCTGGAACAATGCAAGCCAGAATGCAATCCCTATCGCTTCTCTGAAACTGATGTTGTTCTTAAAGATCCCTATGCTGACGGACACTGCAAACGAATCGAAACAAAGACCAAGAGCAATGAGGATAACTGTAATGATTTCCATACTGCAAAAGTAAGGGGCTATTTCTGTTTTGCAAAACTGTGTTGTATCCTGTTTTGTCACACATAGTTCCTCCGGGATCATTCTCTGTATACTCATTGGTAAAGAATCAGGTCATAGGTTAATAGGTTGAGCAACTGGTCTGGTCGATAGGTAATAGTTTACGGGGTTGACAACAGACCATTGACTTTCAACCAAACCAGTTGCCCAGCCCATAAACTATCTACAAAAATGCGACAATTTACACTGTTTCAAGTATTAATGAAATTGTTTACTATAATTCATTCAGGTTTACCGGAAAATCCTTATTTTTACAACATTAAAATTTCCTGATATGGATTCCGGCGAAAAGGATATAGGCAGCAAAGAATACACAAACGGTGAAATAACTGTCATATGGAGACCAGATCTGTGCGATCATTCAGCAGTGTGCCTTACCCAGTTACCAAAAGTGTTCGATAATGCCAGGCAACCTTGGATAGACATGAATGCAGCTTCGTCGCATGATATTGTGGATACAGTGAACGAGTGTCCCACTGCTGCTCTCACATTCAGATACAATAAAGAGATAGAAAAAACTGAAACAACAGAAGCAAAACCATCTATCCAGGCATCATTGGTCAAAGGCGGACCAATTATAATTTCGGGACCCTTCACTCTTAAAGTTGAGTCCGGGAAAACAAAAACATACGAAAAAAAACCACCAAACACACCCAACAC
>CAZEWB010000137.1:1028-8015 GCA_964515655.1 uncultured Bacteroidales bacterium | reverse complement strand
GTTTAATTAATGGGCACCTCTAAAAACTTCAAATTTCCTCGTTCGAACTTTTTTGAAGAAGAACTGCTTGTAGTAGAGTCATTGACCGTAACAGTTACCTCGGCACGTATTGTTCCGGAAGCAACGCCATAAAAAGTGAACATTTCGTATTTATAAAAAGGGTACATTACCGAAAGGCCGCCTGAAAATTCATGTGTAGGGAAATAATAATATATATAAGGAACGGCCCAGAATTTTGATTTAACAGGAATCAATACCCTTGCGTCCATTCCCACCTTTTTTTCGCTGATATTATAAATTCCGCTGGTGCCCGCGCCCCATCCTTTCTGCGAAAACGACAACTGGCAGGAAAATAATATAACAACTATCAGCAAACTGAATCTCATATAAATAATTCAGGATGTAAATATACGAAAATCATACCATAAGTAAGCTATTAATCTTAAAAACCCCAAAATCACTGTTCAGACATCTCACCACCTTCACCGTTTCAAAAAAATTAAATCCGAAACCCGAATATCGAAATCCGAAATAAAATCCAATACTCAAGCATCAATTTCCAAACAAATACAAAATTCAAAACCGGTCTTGAATTTAATTCTTTTGAGATTTGAATTTGTTTGAGATTTGAAAATTGAGCATTTGACATTGTTCATTGATACGATTACAATTTTATTACTATTCATTTTGACAAAGAATCAATTAGTATCTATAAATAAGATTAGGACTAAGATTAGGATGAAGATTTAAGTGAGGTCGAGGTGGTTGTTAGCATTGCGCGTTAGGACTTGACCTTGACCTTAGCCTTGACCTGATAGAAATTATGATTAGGATTAAGATTATGATTAGGATTAAGATTAGCTATTTCTCCCCTGCAACAATATAAATCGTCCTGCACACGACCTTTGCAATTGCTGTAGTGTTTGAATACCATATCTTGTCCGGCGTATCGGTTGGCTTATGGTAGTCGTCGTGCAGACCAGTAAAGAACACCACGGAATGAATGCCTCTGCGGACAAATCCGTGATGATCGGATCCGAAACGGTATAAAAGCCGGTTTACCACATCAGGGTTACCGACAATGTTGGTTTTTAATACTTCATTCGAGGCTTCAGAAGCCGACCTTATCATTTTCCGTTTTTTACCGGCAAGAGGAAGGCAGTATACATAATGTGTAAGAGTGTCATTGCGTTTATCATTGCGTCCTATCATGTCCATGTTTACCATATATTTGATCTTGCGGTCGGGAAAGGGGTAATTCAAAAGGAAGGCTTCCGAACCTATCAGTCCTTCTTCTTCGGCAGTAAAAGGGACAAACAGAATGCTTTTCGCCGGAATGTTCCCGGCCTTTGCATTTTCCGACATTTCGCGGGCAATTTCCATGACGGCAGATGTACCGGAAGCATTATCATCGGCGCCGTAATAAATATCGTTCTCGTATTTTCCCGTATGATCGTAATGAGCTCCCACAACAATCAGGTCTTTGCTTTTGCCTTCTAATAATCCCGCCACATTTTCCGTTTCGGTGGAGTCCCACAATCCGGATGTGTAAGCCGAATATCGTATCAATGCAGGATTGCTTTTATCCTTTCCCGGAAAAATCGCTTTCATGATCTGCGGCCCTGCAATAATTATTTCGCAGTCCATATGCTCCATGCAAAACGAATAGAGGTCGAATATTTCGCCCGGAAAATCTGTTTTATGGGGGCGCAACATTCCGAGTTTGTAAAATTCTTTTTTCCCGGATTCATTTCCGGTAAGGAACCTGTCCTCAGGAAAATTAACAAGTACTTTTTCAAGTTTACTACCGGAAATTTTAATAATGAATGACTTTATATTTTGTTTTTTGTGCAGTTGCTCGATCTGTTCTTTTGCTTCTCCAATATCTCTTACATCAATAAGAACTACCGGATTATTTCGTGAAACAATTTTATCTCCCGGTTTACCTGCATATACAACACTGCGTATGCTGTCGTTGAAATGCTTAACTGATGATATATATAAAAAGTGCAGGTCATTGCGGTATGAGTTCTGATCAAAGACAACAGAGTAATATTCATTATCAATATATACTGAAGACCTCAGGCGCTGTTTGGGGATTACGGTATCGGCGCTTATAAAAGCATAACTTCTGTTCGCATGGTAAATGCAGAACCGCTGTAAATAGGGATTCTCTTTTGAATTTCCGGCGGGAATCAATCCTGACTTCGCGAAATTTCCGGAGATGTATTCTGCCGCCATTCTCTGACCCGGCTTTCCCGTTCCCCTGCCCTCCATGCTGTCGGAAGCCAGGGTATATATATGCTTTCGGATGTTTTCTTCTTTAATATTCTCCTGTGCTGATGCTATCGCTGAATAAAAAAACAAACTGAGAAATATTAAATATCTCATATTGTTTTTTTACTCATATGAATTGCATAGTAAATAAGGCCAAGTCCGGCAAGCACAAAGGGAATGCTCAGCCACTGTCCCATGTTAAGCGTCATGTCCTGTTCAAAGTCAACCTGAACATCTTTGAAAAACTCGATGAAAAAGCGGAATCCGAAAATTGTAATAAGGAACATTCCGAAAAGCATTCCGTTTTTCTCCCCGGCTCTGTGTTTGTGGTACATATAGGCAAGCAGGAAAAATATCAGCAGGCATGCAAGACTTTCATATATCTGCGCCGGATGTCGCGGTAGTTTATCAACCTGTTCAAAGATAAAAGCCCAGGGAAGATCTGACGGCGAGCCGATGATCTCGGAATTCATAAAATTGCCGAGACGTATACACACACCGGCAAGGGCCACAACGATAACTATCCTGTCAACGATCCACAAAAACGGTTTTTTATGCTTTTGAGAAAAGAGATAAAGCGCCATCAGTATCCCTATTGCAGCGCCGTGGCTGGCAAGTCCGCCCTGCCTGAGGTAAAATATCTCGATAGGGTTGGCGATATAATACTTCGGTTCGTAAAAAAAACAATGTCCAAGACGGGCCCCTATTACAGTTCCAAAGATCATGTACATGGTCAGACTGTCAAGTACCTTCATAGGGATATTTTCGATAATGAAGATCTTCTTAATAATAAAATAACCGAAAACAAAGCCCAGTGCGAACAGCAACCCGTACCAGCGTATTCCGAAACCGCCGATGTTTATTATCTCGGGATCGGGATTCCATGTGATAAATAAACCGGTCATATTCAATCAATGATTTATTCTTCAAATGTAATGAGTATAATCGTATTGAAAAATAATGTAACATAAATTAACGAATAAATGTCCCGGCATTTATACTGCAAACGATCTGCCCCGAAAAAATGAGAGGGGATAAATTTTCGCATAAATAAGATTAATCAGGTCATAGGTTAAAAGGTTGAGCATCTGGTTTGGTTAATAGTCATTGGTCCGTTGTTATAAACCTATTACTATAACCCTTTTACCAAACCAGCAGCCCAACCTATAAACAATTGACAAAAATGCGACAATTTGACCCGTCTCAATTATAAAACCAAAATACAAATCTGATTTATTGAAACTGTTTTCCTGATTTGTATTTTTAAAAAATATCGTATATTGCGCACTCAATCAGAGCGTATATGCCAAAGTGTATATTGTTGTCGTTATTTATAGTGCTTCCGCTGCTTCTGTCATCGCAGACACGGATGAAATCTATTACGATTGACGGGGGAATCACCACGCTGAACAATGAGCCGATCCAATCTGTTAAAATAGATGTTTATAAAGATCTCAAGGTTGTAGAAAGTTACGAAACAAATTCATCGGGTAAATATCAGATTACGCTGGATAAAGGAATAGAATATGTTCTGCGGTATAGTAAACCGGGATTTGTAGCAAAAAAAATTGAATTTTCTACCGAGGCGGTCAATGATGACGACCTGAATTATGGCCTTCTTCCTTTGGTCCTTGAACTGAGTCTGTTCGAATATATTCGCGGTCTTGATATTTCAGAAATGGCGGACCCGGTTGCAAAATTCAGTTACAGCGATTATGAGGGCGACTTTGTTTACGATAAGGACTATTCGGAGAAGATGAGTAAAAAAGTCGAAAAAATAGCTGCAAATTCCAGAAAGCTCAGAAAGGAAGCATACGATAAATATATTTCGCAGGGCGACTTCCTTTATTCCGAGGACTGGCCGGAAGACGCAGGTGCGGAGTATATGAACGCCCTGTCTCTTTTCCCCGACGAATCATATCCTAAAAGCCAGTTAAACAAAATACGGAACCAGCTGCAAAAAGAGCCACAGCTGGAAAAGACATATTCTACACATATAAGCTGGGGCGACAAGAATTTTGGCAGACAGAATTATAAGGTTGCTAAAAGCTATTACCAGAAATCACTTATTTACAAGCCCGAAGAGGCCTACCCCCAAAACCGGATAAGTGAGATCGAAAAAATCCTCGCAGATAATCCCGAACTGTATGATAAACCGGAAAAAGATGCAGTCGAATATGTAGTAAGGGCGGACAATAATACAGATAATAAGAACGATAATAAAAACGACAATAAGAACGACAATAATACCACAACTAACCAGAATAACGACAACAAAAACCAGTCACAAGACAACGCCCAGAATCAAACTACCAACAATAATGAAACTGACAATACATACAGTAAAAACTCGGGAATATCTGATATTAAATCGAAATCAACTCCCGTTGACGATAAGATAACCGACGAAAATAAAAGCGCCTATCTGAACGATCTTCTCGACAAATATAAGAACAGCGGTGATTCAACAAATGTTGCGCGCGTTCATATTGCATTGGGTATTGAAGCATATAATAATCAATCGTATGATCAGGCGATAGAAAATTTCAGAGAATCGTACGAATTATTCGAAAACGCCGGAATGACTTCCGACCAGGCTGCTGTTGCCGAATCCATGGCGGATATTTATTTTTCTATGTATCGCTACAGCACTTCTGCCGACTGGTATACACGGGCCAACACTCTTTACAGGAATACTGGCAATAACGAAAAGGCTTCGGGGACATTGTTAAAATCAGCCGATGCCAGTTACTCTGCCGGCGATATGGAACAGGCTCTTTCCAAATACATGCTTTTTGCAGACGGGTCAGAAAAAAATAGTGATCTGTCTTCGGTATACAATTCTATAGGTGTCATTCATTTCGAAATAGGAAATTTTGATGAGGCCCTTAAGTATTTTGATATGTCAATTAACAATGCCGAAACCAAGGGCAACGTTAAAGAAGTTGCATTGTCGCTTAATAATATAGGTAATGTAAAATACGAAGGAGAGGATTATAATTCAGCCCTTCAGTATTACAACCGTTCTGTAATGGCCAAGAACAGGATCGATTACAAGGCCGGGATCGCTGTTTCGTTATTTAACATAGCTAACGTATACAAAAAAACAGGTGATTATAACAAAGCGCTGGAATATTATTTCAAGGCCGAAAAGTTTGCAATAGCATCAGGAAATAACGATGTGATCTACGAAAATTACGGCGCTCTTGCAGAGGTCTACACAAAAACCAAAAACTGCGAAAACGCAGTAAAATATTACAGACTGTACGCCGAGACACGCCATCTGATAACCCGGAAACAGGGACATGACCAGATAAATGAAAGTTCGCCTTACTATGCAAATATGCTTGATAAGGGAAGCGATCTGGATATCCTTAAAGATGAGATGAGGAAACAGCGTCTTCTGGCAATGTACGAAACCTCTAAAAAGGAGAGAGAAATTGAATACCTGAATATACAGAATCAGCTTAACAGCCAGAAACTCGAAAACAGCCAGAACCAGATCCGCACTCAGAGGTTTATGATTGCCGGAGCTCTTACCGGATTTTTCCTTCTCATTCTTTTTACAATAATGTTATTCCGCCAGTTCAGACATAAAAAGAGAGCCAACTTCCTGCTTTCCGAACAGAACGAGGAGATAAAATCACAGAAACAGGAGATCGAAAGCCAGCGCGATATGCTTTTTATCCAGAAGGAAAAGATCACACATATTCATTCCGAACTCACCGATAGTATCCGCTACGCCAAGCGCATTCAGGATGCTGTGCTTTCGTCAATAAAGACCCTTGAAGACAGTTTCGACCAGACATTTGTGATGTACAAACCCCTTGAAATGGTTTCCGGCGATTTCTACTGGTCGGTACGGGTTAACAACCGTGTGCTTTTCTGTGTATCGGACTGCACGGGACACGGCGTTCCGGGTGCTTTCATGAGCATGCTGGGGATATCATTCCTTAACGATATTGTTCAGCATGAAAACCAGGTACAACCTGACATAATACTGAACTATCTGCGCGAAAGCACAATTCATGCGCTGGGACAAAAGGAAATATCGGAACGTTACGGAATGACCCGCATCCGCGACGGAATGGACATTGCACTTTGCTCTGTAAATCTTGATACTCTCGAACTACAATTTGCAGGAGCGAACAATCCGCTTTATATAGTCGGCAGTAGGCAGTTGACAGTAGGCAGTGAAGTGGCCAACTGCCAATTGCCAACTGCTAACTGCCAACTGACGGAGATCAAGGGCGACAAAATGCCTATAGGATTTTACGAGCGTATGGACTCCTTTACCCTTCACACACATCAGCTGCAAAAGGGAGATACCCTGTACCTGTGCAGCGATGGTTACGTTGACCAGTTCGGCGGTCCGAAAGAGAAAAAGTTCAAGAGAAATTCACTTAAAGAGATGCTGATCTCGATCAATGCATTGCCAATGGCCGAACAGAAAGCCCTTCTTGAAAAGACCCACGATGACTGGAAGGGGTCGTTGCATCAGATCGATGACATTTCAATGCTGGGAGTAAAGGTATAGTTCAGTTATCCGTGATCGGTTATCAGTGATCAGTAAGGTGGGTAGCGTTCCTGAATGCTCTGATTTTCCTGCAATAATTGGATACGCTGACCACACAGGAAAGTCACTGATTACCGATTACCGATAACTGATTACTGAACCGGACTCCGATCACAAGTACATCATCAATCTGA
>CAZEWB010000137.1:0-1018 GCA_964515655.1 uncultured Bacteroidales bacterium | reverse complement strand
GGGTTGGGTGTTATTGGGTTTTGGGGGATACGATAAATAAAATACATTCTGAATACTTCATTTAATACAGGCCAAAGGATAATGTAGTCGGCGGTTATTATTTCCTTTTGCTGGTTCATAGGATACCGGCGGATGCTTAAAAGCAATTCCTTGAACTGTGCCGATTTGAATTTCTTTGCTTTGGGGCCGCCGAACTGGTCAACGAATCCGTCGGAGAAGACATAGAAAGTATCGCCTTCCTTCAGAGCGATCTCATTAATGGAGAAGGGCGGCATTTTTTCGTAAATGGCTATTGGCATCTTGTCTGGTGTTATCTCTACTCCGCTCCCGCCGCTCTCACTTTTGAAAAGAGTGGCTTTTTTGCCGAAATCCCTGTTCTCATTTTCCGGACTATCACTTGGTATTATGTACAACGGGTTGTTTGCCCCTGAGAAATACAGCATGTTCGTCTCGGTATTTATCATAAAGAAGGCGATATCCATACCGTCCTTTTGTTCGCCCATAATACCTTTTTGCTGCAGGGAGCTTATGATGCTTCTTCTTAATTCATCAAGTACCTGACCTGTTGAAGATATCCCTTCTATGTTCACAATATCAGTCAGAAATGAAACCCCGAGCATGCTCATGAACGCACCCGGCACTCCGTGTCCGGTACAGTCTGCCGCTGCCACAAAAATATAATGGCTTTTCTTCCATATCCAGTAAAAGTCGCCGCTTACAATATCCTTTGGCCTGTATAAAATGAAGTAATCAGAAAGTATTTTATTTATCGAATCCTCCGCCGGCATAATGGCAGACTGTATCCTTCGTGCATAACGGATACTGTCGGTGATCTCTTTGTTCTTCTCCATTATCTCGAGCTTCTGCTTCTCAATTTCGGCAGTACGTAATTTGACCTTATGTTCAAGGATCTTCTTGTCGTGCCGCAGTTTTCTCACCCTTAAAACCATGAACAGATAAAAACACAACAGGCGGAAAGTCCCTGAAGATATCAGGACCCAGGTCGTCCTCCCGAATG
>CAZEWB010000136.1:0-8015 GCA_964515655.1 uncultured Bacteroidales bacterium | reverse complement strand
TGTGTTGGGTGTGTTTGGGTTGGTTTTTCCATATTCGTCAAGCCATTCAACCAAAGGTTTGTAAAACTCAATTGAATTCTCAGGAATTGAACGTCCTTTGATTTCAATTTTTCCTGTTTCCCCGTCGAACTTGACCATTGGAGTTTTTGGGGTTCCTTCTATTGTTAAAGTTTTCATAACCAAAATTTTTGTAAATATAATTAAACAATTGTTATTTTCAAAATGTAAAAGTACAAATTTTCATTTATAGGAACAAAATTATATTCGATTTTTGTTCCTGTTTTGCGCGCAATGTCAATCAGGCCTAAGCCTCCGCCGCCTTTTTCGGAGAATTCATGGTTGCTCAGAATTAGCTTTCCAAGGGTTTTTAACTCGTCTTTCGACAGGGCATTTATCTGTTCAATGCGGTCTTTTACTATCTGTAGTTTGCTTAACTGAATGAAATTACCAATAGTAAATATTATTCCGGTCTTTTCAAGTGATAATGAACAACTCATCATCTTAGGGGCGCCTGATTCATCAGGGTCTCCATGATGGAAGACATTCTGAAGCGCTTCTACTACAACGTGTATGGCTATTTTAACGATCTTACTGTTTTCGGGATTGGTAATCAGGATTTTCTGTTCTGTTTCTTCTACCAGGCGGGTAATAACATCCGGGTCAGCAGATCCTGTATACGACACAATTGTGTTTACCGTAGTATTTGATTCAAGCCAGCTTTTAAGATCGAAAGACATGTAACAAATGAGTTGCTACAAAGTAAAATAAAATTAAAGAAAAAAACAAATGTCAGAAAAAAACGAAAAACGCTGTAACTCAGATTATCTCAAATTTTCTTCCGCTTACTTTAGTGATCTTTACTCTTATTATTGTGACATTATTTACAGCAGGAGGGTTGAACTCAAAATCAGTATCAGAATATTGTGCCATAATAATTTTCAGTGCTTCTGCTTTTGCATCATAATCTTCAACAAATTCTGCTCTTCCCCACAAAAGAACACTACGGTAACGCATCCGCCATGAACAGGCTACATTCTCATGTCTCGAAAAAAAGTCATGATCAACATCAAATGCGGCGCAGATCTTATTGTTGCGGGCAAGCACATCTAATTTATGACCACTATTTGAGCAGTGAAGGTAGAGATAGTTATCCCGGTAACCGAAGTTAAAACCGAGAACATATGGTTCGTCCCCGTCAATCATACCGATATGGCAGAACCGGGACCGTTTAATAATGTCTTCAATTTCGGTGGGATTGGTAATATCCCTTATCGCTTTGTCCCTCGTATGTTCCATTTATGAAGGGTTACTATAGTTTTTTTGAGAGTCCGTAAGTAAGCAGATTTATTATATCCCCCGTTTTCTGTTCCAGGTTTTGCTGGTCTGAAATAACGAATAACGGAATTTCGAGCCCTTTCAGAATATCAACTATCAGTTCAGATACTCTTTGGCTGTCTTTAACCGAAAAAGCGCCCTCGCGATTTCCTTCGTCAATGATATTCTTTACCAGAGAAACTTCAAACCGGTCGTAATTCTTTCTTGCCTGATTTATAAACTCCAGACTGTCTAACAGATCATTTTTCATCGCATCGTAAAAATTAGATACTTTCTGAAGTGTACTGACCCTGGCATGAATGTAGAGAGATAATTTCTGTTTTGCATTATTACCTTTCTCAACCGACGAAACAATGCTTTCCCCCAGCAGACCTGCTTCGCGTTCGACGATTGCCCTGAAAATATCCTCTTTACCGGTGTAGTAATAGTAAACAGCCGTTTTGCCTTTTTTAATGGCATGCCCTATATCATCCATCGTGACCTTTTTATAACCGTATTTTGCAAAGACCACACTGGCCGCATTAAGTATCTGCTCGCGTACTCCATCTTTTTCCTGTGTTTCCATCTAATAATTGAAGTTTAGTTTAAAAGGTTCAAAAGTAATATATTTTTGAATAGCTATATTTATATAAATGACCATAAATTCTGAAACAGGGTTTTGTGTCCCGGGGCGAAATCTTTATCAGAAAAAAAGTATTTATTGCTTCTTTGCCTGATTAATTCATAAAATCAATATTTAGGGCTAAAGCCCCAACAGGTCAGTTTTATGTATTACCCCGACCTTAAGGTCGGGGTAATACATAATCCAACTATAATCAGGACTTTAGTCCTTAATGTGAATAATACAGGTTAGTATTGAAGAAAAGGAATCACATTTTTATTATTCTTAGAATAACAGTATTATCTTTATCAAAAACATTAAAATAATATATACCTGGTTTTAGGGCAGACAAATCAATGCTTTGCGAAGTTTCTTCTGTTTGCCTCATCATTTTACCGCATGAGTTGTAAATGGTTATGGTAAAGGGAGGAGTGAATTTATCTGAAATGTAAACTACATCTTCTGCAGGATTTGGGAAAAGGTATTTTTCTTCTGTTTTTTCAGAACTTATCGCGGTTAAACAATCTCTCTGGTATGTTATGGCTGAATTATTTTGCAGACGGTACAGAAAAGTATCTCCTGCTGCCGGGTCATTTTTAAGCATATTATTAAGGTATGGAATAAGCAGATTAAATACTACCTGCTGTTGCTGAGTCCTAGTTATTGTGGGCTGGGGCGAAGAGGTGCTTTCGCCGAAATCGCATGCCCAGTTGCTGAGTGCGTAGTAACAATGGCCGCCTCCCAGGATATTCACAAAGGTCTTACAGGAACTGGCAAGGTTGTTATACATCGGGATGTGATTATCAGCCGGAGGCGCCACGCCGTCGTTCTCGCCCGAAAATACAAGAGCAGGGATTGTTATTCCCGTTGCGGCCGTTATTGCAGAAACATCTGTCTCGGCAGGGGCAAAAACAATAAGGGCTGTTACATCGCTGTTGTTCTCACAGGCAAGGAACGAACAGCCGCCGCCCATAGAATGTCCCATTATTGCGCTTTCGGACGAAACGTGTTGATAAAAAACGGATGTGCTGCTGGTGTTCTGGGTTTTAATTTCATTATTCAGAAATCTCAGGTCAAGACCAAAGGCTTCGTGACTGGGAAAAGGAATGGGGCCGACCTCTGTTGTAGGCATAACAACAATATATCCCAAAGGAACAAGTGAGTCTGCAAAGTTCAGATATGCATCATAACTCATCGAAAAACCATGGCCTAAAATGATCAATGGAAAAGAACCGCTCACAAAAGGCTGATTGCTCCCGGCCGTTGTTGCGGGATGATAGACCCTTGTGGCAATATTACGGCTGCGTGCAGGGTCATTAAATGTTATCTGTCTTGAGCCTATGGTATAAGGCTGAGAGTATGATATGATCTGCATTAAAAGCAGAAAAGCAGGCAGGATTATGAACTTTATCATACGCATTGAATAAATCGTTTGAATGTTCAAATTTAAACAATGTAATTATGAAATCCAAATTTATTTTTTGGGTACAGCAATATTCGGCAATTCGTCGAGATCGCCTTCGGGTTTATCCTCAAAAAGAATATTCTGAAGCTTCCATACTTTATCGGGCTTGTAAAAGATGAAAGTAAGTATTACAGGTTGTCTGTCGTAACGTAAAAGGTATTTAAGGTAGACGTAATTAGGTCCAATTTCCTTTTTATAGTAAAGGTCCTGTCCGTAGAACTTTCCGATAAGAGGTAACGATTTCGCAAGTTTGATCTTGATATTGTCAATGGTTTCTTTTGCCTGAAGCATATATGAGTTTGTGCCAACGATATAATCCATTGCTTTATCGGTACTTCCGGTTTTCATTATTACAAAAAATGAATCGGCTATCATTTCAGGAGTCTTTACAGGTTGAGCTTGCAAAGCAAATGAACCGAACAGGAATAAAAAAAATAGATAATGTTTCATCTTTAGAGTTTTGTATACAAAGATATGCCGAATTATTTTAAAAAGAAGAAAAAATGAATGTGGAGCTTTAATTACCCGCTAACCAATTTTTAATACACTGCTCATTTATATTCCTGTATGTCAGCCGTCCCTCTACAAATGAATTATTTACCATAACTATAGCAGGCAGATCCGGGCCGCTGAGTGAAAGAAATTTCTCAGGTCCTTTAAACATAGTATGCGGAATTTCCTTTGAATCAGTTTCAGCCCAGAAATCCTCCATAAGAGACGTATCTCCGTTAAGGACAAAATAGAAAGGCAGGCCGGGATCCAGGTTGTACAATACTCCCATTTTATATGCCGCAAGACGACAATGCCTGCATTTAAGACTCATAAAGGCAATAATATGTTTTCCCCTTATGAGATCAACTTGTGGGGGCTCGTTAATAGAGTCATTATATAGCATTGATAAATTTATTACCTCTTTTTCCTTTAGGAATACTTCTTTAGGGTATACAATTTCGCCGGGATTAAAGACAAAAGGAAGGATTGTTCCAATAAAAAAGACCGGAAAAAACCACCAGAGACTTTTAGTGAAAGAACGGTTGTTGATATATAAACATATTACAAGGAGGATGATAAGGATAACATTCTTGATTATTGCTTCGGCAGGGGTCATTACCCACACATTTCCAAAACAGCCGCAATTGCTGTCGTTTCCCTCAGAAAGGATCTGGAAAACCATCAAAATGCAAAACCCTGTAAGAGTAATAACAGCCAGTGGCGCTGTTATTTTTCTTAAACGCCACCGGATAATCAGTAAGCCACCGAGAACCCATTCGAAACCAATTATTATCCTTGCAAGCCATGTTGAAACCTCTGCGCCGAATCCGGATCGTTCAATAATGATTGTTTCGAAATATTCAACGGGAAAGAGTTTTGTAAATCCCGATACAATAAAAAGCAAGCCCGCGAGAGAACTGAAGATAATAGAAACGGACAAATATTTACCCGATGTTAATTTCATAAAAAAAATAAGCGCTTAAAATTACAGAAAAGCGATTAATTGGTCTGCTTTCCTCAAAAAAAAAGGGCTGCTTTTACTGCAGCCCGATAACAAAATATCAAATTTCTACTTAAGGTCACAACTTGCACTAGGGTCTCCAATTTTGTAAGTTGTTTCTGCCGACGCACATGCATCCTCAGCGACAGATTTTTTAGTTTTAGCATATTCAAGACTGATAGTTTGTGAATCTACTGTGCATGTACAGGTGTAATCTTTTCTGCATGATTGGAAAGAAAATACCAATGCAACAGCGGCAATAGCAATCAAAAGTTTTTTCATGATTTAGATTTATTAGTTAAACATCCTGCAAAAATATGAAAACTTCAAAAAATCCCTAAAAAATAATCCGGAATCCATGTGTAAATTTGTGTTTCCGCTTCGATTATTTATTGAAAAGGGCAGGTTTGTAGTTTGTTGCAGGCGCACATGTTTAAAAACATAATATTAATAAAGAGATAGAATATTGAGATAATGACGCGAGATCTACTCGGAAATTACTTTAAAAACATTTCTTTTGTTATCCGAGGTATATATAATAAAGTATAATCCCTTTTTCAGGTTTTCCAACGAAATATTGTTATTATCGGAGCTGCATCTGAACAATTCAATTTGTCTGCCGCTTATGTCGGTGATATATACATCAGTAGATTTATGTGCGTCAATTCCATTCAACATCCACTTGTTACTGCCCAGATAGGCCGGCAGGATAGGATTGTAATCATTTTCAGCAACAAAAGCGGAAGTTTGGTTAATGCGTAGTTTAAGTGTAACAGGCAAATGATCGGATGCGTTCTGAACAGCGTAAATAACATTTGCCGGAGCAGAAGTGTTTGTGTTATCACTTACAGACAGATTAAAATGATCGCCGTCCTGCCCTATTGCCTTATACGAGCCGGTTACATAACTTGCTTTAGCAGTATTGTATTTTATACTCTCATTAATTAATATGAAATCGAAACGGTCGTCCATACCCCCGGATGCAGCGCATTCATTGCAGTAAGAACAAGTACTCTGCGTGTGGTAATCGGCAAATGAGAAACTGTTGTTCCAGTTGCCGAGTTTGTTAATAGGGTCGTAGAATCTCACTGAAGAAACAGAATAGTTTACCAGGTTCTGGAAACAATCCTCATTACTGCCGTATACATTAAAGTCGCCCATAACTATAATATTTCCGGTAAGATTATTGTTATAAATATGATCCATCAACGCCTGGGTTTCAACTGCACGGTCTTCCTCATCGGTAGTTTCTGTCCCGGCTTTAAGGTGCATCGAAATGAAAGTTATGAATACCGTATCTCCCTGTAAAATATCAGGGCTTTTATAATAAAGTTTTAAAAAACAGATATCTCTTATACCATCATTAATTGACCATTGCTGTTTCATTCCGAATTTAGCGACATCGTAGTAAAGCATGTTAACGAGCGACGAAGTTGTAGTATTAAAAAAGTTACTTTTTGCATATCGTCCGGGGAATACATTATTTAATACTGTATCCAATAACCGGTTTGCATATGCCTGCGATGCACCTCCGATTTCATTTATACCAACCACGTCCGGTGATGCATATTCAAAAACAGTTTTCAGATAATCTTCTTTAACAAAGGGATCATTGTTTGCCATTGTGCAATATGACGTAAAGCATCCATAATTAAGAATGTTGTATGTCATTACATTCACTGTATCCTGTGCTGTTGAGGGGATGATGTAAAATGACATGAGAGTGAAAAGTATGGCCTGTCTCATTTATAACTTATGTTACGTAAATAAATTCTTGTGTGAAAAAAGTTCCAAGCCCCAAACTCCAAGTCCAAAGCCCCAAGAAAAGAAAAAGAGATTTGCTCCACTTGAAGTTGATGCTTTAATAAGTTGCCGTTTCGTATCCATTGTTTCTACGGTATTTTTAACAGTACGAAGATATAAAATGACATCCACCGCAAACTGCAATAATCTTTCACAAAGATCATTTTTCTTTTCCATTTTCCGTGCTTTTTTTTATCCTTTGAATTTGGGATTTGAAATTTTGGACTTGGGGCTTATTCACTGTCTTTTTGCATAACATCAGTTATAAGTTCAGATTATTTGCCGTAAAGGTACAATAATATCTTTTCAGGATCGGGGTCTTTTAAACGTATATGCCGACCGCTGTCGAGAACGAAGATCCTTGGAGTCGCAAAAAGATTCCATGCATCTAATTGTTTGGGATTGCCCGGATCGGCAATTGTCTGTATGAATGGTGCGGGATTGGCTTCTATAAAGGATTTCCATTTATCGAAATCACCGGTGGAATTGACGGCTATAAATGTAATTCCCGAATATTCTTCTTCCCCTGCAAGTGATTTCAGTTTTTCATAAAATGAAGCGCAATGCTTACAATCGGTCTCCCAGAAAAAAAGTATCAGCCAGTCGGTCTTAACATTCGAAATATTAAAATCATTATTTTTCACATCCTTTAGAGAAAGAGGCGGGGCAATGCTTCCCGAAAGCGTGGGCTCAAGCATTTTTACCATTGTCCTGAAACTAGTTAAAAGTGTTTCGTCGGCCCACCATAACAGGCCGGAATCCATATATTTTTTCATCAGCGCAACGTATGCTTCATCATTCATGAATTTCCCGCTGAGTGAAAGTCCCCGGTACAAATGATTGAAAACATAGTAAAAGAAATTCCTGTTCTTTTCGGCCTTCTCACACAGGAGCAATGCGTACTTTGTTACAGTGTCGGGATGCCATTCGCACAGGTTCAAAAAGAAATTATTGATCTTGTTGTAAATAATAGGAGTTTTGGTAAGGCGTTCGTCGCTGAAATCTATCTGGTTGAAATAATTCTTCTTGTAATACTGGAATCCGGCTTCCTCACCTGATGCCATAATACTGTCGGGAACGTCCGGTTCTTCCATTGCAGATATCATGTTCGAAAAAAGAGTCCCTTTATATTTTATAACATTTTCTTTGCGTTTGATTATAACGAGATTTATGAGACTGTCTTTCCTGAATGCGATCTCCTTTTCAGACAGTTTCGGATCGATGGCTGTTATTTCACGGTGTTTATCATAAGTGAATTTCTGGAATTCCGAAAAGAAAATGTTATAAAATATAAAGGGACTCTTTTTTCGAACATGATA
>CAZEWB010000135.1:0-8045 GCA_964515655.1 uncultured Bacteroidales bacterium | reverse complement strand
TAACGAGATACTTATCGACAGCGACACCATAATTGAGAAAGACCACATTGACCTTATTCTTGAGACCGGCGCCAAGACAATCCTTCTTCATAAGGAAAACATCAATAATCTTGACTACGGTATCATATACAATACTTTACAAAAAGACCCCTGTAACTCAGAAAAAGAAGCGGTTGCATATGTCTACAGGCAGCTGCGTAACACCGAACCTCCCGATGAAGCAGCGGCACGCGACGTGATAGAAAGACTCTTTTTCTCCGACAAACGTTACGACCTCGGAGAAGTCGGCCGTTACAGGATAAATAAGAAACTTAACCTTGATATGCCTGCTGAACTGCGCGTTCTGACCCGTCAGGACATCATAAGCATTATCAAGTATCTCATAGAACTCATCAACTCGAAAGCTGATGTTGACGACATTGACCACCTTAGCAACCGCCGTGTAAGAACTGTAGGAGAACAGCTTGCCCAGCAGTTTGGCGTTGGTCTTGCCCGTATGGCACGTACTATAAGGGAAAGAATGAATGTCCGCGACAACGAAGTCTTCAAGGTCATTGACCTGATCAACGCAAAGAGTCTGTCGTCGGTCATCAATACTTTCTTCGGAACTAACCAGCTTTCACAGTTCCTGGACCAGACAAATCCTCTGGCCGAAATGACGCACAAGCGCCGTGTATCTGCGCTCGGTCCCGGAGGTCTTTCCCGCGAACGTGCCGGCTTCGAAGTACGCGACGTACACTATACTCACTACGGACGTCTCTGCCCCATCGAAACACCCGAAGGTCCTAACATCGGTCTTATTTCTTCTCTCTGCATTTACGCAAAGATCAATAACCTTGGCTTTATCGAAACTCCCTACCGTGAAGTAGAGAAAGGAACAGTCCTTCTTGGTAATGAGTCGGTCGTATACATGAGCGCCGAAGAAGAAGAATCAAAGATGATAGCCCAGGCAAACGCTCCTATTGACGAAGAGGGCGAGTATACCGATAATCGCATCAAAGCACGTTATAACGGCGACTTCCCGGTAGCAGAGCCATCTGAAATTCATTTCATGGACATTGCTCCCAACCAGATCGCCTCGATAGCTGCAAGCCTTATCCCCTTCCTCGAACACGACGACGCCAACCGCGCACTCATGGGTTCAAACATGATGCGTCAGGCCGTTCCGCTCCTCCGTCCCGAAAAACCGATCGTAGGAACCGGTATTGAAGGCAAGGTAGCCGAATACTCCCGCGTGCTTATTTTAGCTGAAGGCACCGGCGTTGTACAGCACGTAGACGCTAACGAGATCATAGTAAAATACGAACGTTCCGAAGAAGAAAAACTTCTATCGTTCCAGAATGATGAAGTAGTTTATAAACTTCTGAAATTCCAGAAAACGAACCAGAGCACCTGTGTCAACATCCGCCCGATAGTTTCCAAAGGACAGAAAGTTCAGAAAGGGATGGTAATGACCGAAGGCTATGCGACCAATGACGGTGAACTGGCGCTTGGCCGCAATCTTATGGTTGCCTTTATGCCATGGAAAGGATACAACTTCGAAGACGCTATCGTTATCTCCGAAAAGATGGTAAAGGAAGACTACTTTACTTCAATCCATATTGATGAATACATTCTTGAGGTCCGCGATACAAAAAGGGGACTTGAAGAACTCACTTCCGATATACCAAATGTAAGCGAAGAAGCAACCCGTAATCTGGATGAAAACGGTCTTATACGCGTTGGAGCATATGTCCAGCCGGCCGACATCCTTATCGGCAAGATCACTCCTAAAGGGGAATCTGATCCTACTCCTGAAGAAAAACTCCTCCGTGCAATCTTTGGCGAAAAAGCCGGAGATGTAAAGGACGCTTCACTTAAAGCTCCCCCGTCACTTTATGGTGTTGTGATAGATAAAAAACTCTTTTCGAGGGTTATTAAAGACCGTAAGGTAAAAGTAGCCGAAAAGACCATTCTTTCGAAAATTGACGACGAACTGGCAAAGAGCATCGTTGCCCTGAAAGAAAAACTGGTCGAAAAACTCTTTACTATCGTCAACGGTAAAACTTCACAGGGTGTAAAGGACTTTTTCAGCAAGGACGTTATTGCAAAAGGAGCCAAATTCACTCACAAACTTCTGAATGACGTGGATTATCAGAATGTCAATCCTAACAAATGGACGACAGACAAAGGTAAGAACGATCAGGTCCGTACTCTTATATACAATTTCATTCTTAAATCGAAAGAACTCGACACCGCTGCAAAACGGAAACAGTTCAGCATTACAATCGGCGATGATCTGCCTTCGGGTATTGTAAAACTTGCCAAAGTGTATGTTGCTCAGAAGCGTGTTGTGAAAGTTGGTGATAAGATGGCAGGCCGCCATGGTAATAAAGGTGTTATTGCAAAGATCGTACGTGAAGAAGATATGCCTTTCCTCGAAAACGGAAAGCCGGTTGACATTGTGCTTAACCCACTGGGGGTACCATCACGTATGAACCTCGGACAGATATACGAAACCATTCTGGGATGGGCTGGCAGGGAACTGGGACTTCATTTCGAAACTCCTATTTTTGACGGAGCAACGCTTGAAGACATAGAGATTTATTCTGAAAAAGCCGGTATTCCAAAATACGGTAAGACATTCCTGCATGACGGAGGAACGGGCGAACGCTTCCACCAACCGGCTACAGTAGGCGTTATCTACATGATGAAACTCGTTCACATGGTCGACGACAAGATGCATGCACGTTCTATAGGACCTTATTCGCTCATCACCCAGCAGCCTCTTGGAGGTAAAGCACAGTTCGGTGGTCAGCGTTTCGGGGAAATGGAAGTCTGGGCGCTCGAAGCATTCGGCGCTTCCAATATTCTTCAGGAAATTCTTACAATTAAATCCGATGATGTTGTGGGACGCTCGAAAGCATACGAGGCAATAGTAAAAGGTGAACCAATGCCTATTCCGGGCATTCCCGAATCCTTTAACGTTCTGTTGCACGAACTGCGCGGCCTTGGCCTCAGCATCACTATGGACTAATTGATTTCTAAATTCAAGGATTGGTAACTAACAAAAAATAAATATGGCTTACAGAAAGGAACAGAAAGTAAGAAGTACCTTCAGTAAAATAACAATAAGCCTGGCTTCTCCCGAAGAGATTCTTCAGAATTCCAGCGGGGAAGTTATAAAACCTGAAACGATCAATTACCGTACTTACAAACCTGAGCGGGACGGACTTTTTTGCGAAAGAATATTCGGGCCGGTAAAAGATTACGAATGTCATTGCGGTAAATATAAAAGGATCCGTTACAAAGGTATCGTTTGCGACCGCTGCGGTGTTGAAGTGACTGAGAAAAAAGTACGCCGTGAAAGAATGGGCCATATAAGCCTTGTAGTACCTGTAGCTCATATATGGTATTTCAGGACATTGCCCAACAAGATCGGATATCTGCTGGGTTTGCCTTCAAAGAAACTCGATTCGGTTATCTATTACGAAAAGTACATTATTATTAATCCGGGTGTAGTTGAAGACCACCAGAAATACGAACTTTTGTCGGAAGAAGATTACACAAGGATCCTGGAAAAACTGCCAAAAGACAACCAGTCGCTCGAAGACATACACCCCGACAAGTTTGTTGCAAAAATGGGGGCAGAAGCTCTTATTGTTCTTTTATCAGAACTCAATCTCAGAGTTCTTGCTGCCTCATTACGCGACCAGGCCAGCAACGAGACATCACAGCAGCGCAAGAACGAAGCTCTTAAACGCCTTCATATAGTATCTGCATTCCAGGGATCTTCGCATATCAACAAACCCGAATGGATGATACTTAAAGTGCTGCCCGTAATTCCTCCCGAATTAAGGCCACTTGTTCCCCTTGATGGCGGACGCTTTGCCACAGCAGACCTTAACGACCTGTATCGCAGGGCAATTATCCGAAATAACCGTCTTAAAAGATTGCAGGAGATAAAAGCTCCCGACGTCATACTGCGTAACGAAAAGCGTATGTTACAGGAAGCCGTCGACAGCCTGCTTGATAACTCAAGAAAAGCCAGCGCAGTTAAAACCGATGCAAACCGCCCTCTGAAATCATTAAGCGACAGTCTTAAAGGTAAACAGGGACGTTTCCGTCAGAACCTGCTTGGTAAACGCGTTGACTATTCAGCACGCTCTGTTATTGTTGTAGGACCTGAACTTCATCTTCACGAATGCGGCCTGCCAAAAGATATGGCGGCAGAACTTTTCAAACCTTTTATCATAAGGAAACTTATTGAAAGAGGTATTGTAAAGACTGTAAAATCGGCCAAAAAGCTCGTCGACAAACGCGTTCCCGTAGTATGGGACATACTTGAAAACGTACTTAAGGGACATCCAGTAATGCTCAACCGTGCTCCCACACTGCACCGCCTGGGTATTCAGGCTTTCCAGCCAAAACTTATCGAAGGCAAGGCCATACAACTCCACCCTCTTGTTTGTACGGCATTCAACGCTGACTTCGACGGGGACCAGATGGCTGTTCACGTTCCTCTCGGCAATGCAGCAATTCTCGAAGCTCAGCTTCTTATGCTTGCTTCGCATAACATCCTCAACCCTGCAAACGGCGCCCCCATTGCAGTTCCTTCGCAGGACATGGTACTTGGTCTCTATTATATCACCAAAGAACGCAAAGCTACCAAGGGCCATCCTGTAAAAGGTGATGGTCTTTCATTCTATTCTCCCGAAGAAGTTTTGATCGCTTATAACGAAAAATCTGTAGAACTTCACGCTGCCATTAAGGTGAAAACTCATGATATGGAAAACGGGAAACCCGTTGAACGCCTTATACAGACCACTGTTGGCCGTGTGCTATTCAATCAGGTCGTTCCGCGTGAGGCCGGTTATATCAACGAACTTCTCACGAAGAAATCACTTCGCGATATTATTGCCAGAGTTTTAAAAATATGCGGAATGGCAGTAACTTCTCACTTCCTCGATAACATTAAGAACCTCGGTTTCGAAATGGCTTTCAAGGGTGGGTTATCATTCAATCTCGAAGATGTTATTATTCCTGAAGAAAAGAAAGACCTTATTGAAAAGGGTTATGCCGAAGTTGAAACTATTGTTGCCAACTACAACATGGGTAATATAACAAATAACGAACGTTATAACAACATCATCGATATCTGGACACACACGAACAACCGCCTTACAAGCATGCTGATGAAGCAGTTCTCGCACGACAAGGCCGGGTTCAATCCTGTATTTATGATGCTTGACTCAGGCGCCCGCGGATCCAAAGAACAGATACGCCAGTTGTCGGGTATGAGGGGACTTATGGCTAAACCTATGAAAGCCGGTGCTTCAGGTCACGAGATCATCGAAAACCCTATCCTTTCGAACTTCAAAGAAGGTCTGTCGGTTCTCGAGTATTTTATCTCTACCCACGGCGCACGTAAAGGTCTTGCCGATACCGCTCTTAAAACAGCCGACGCAGGTTATCTTACCAGGCGTCTTGTTGACGTTGCACAGGATGTTATAATTACACAGCCCGACTGCGGCACATTGCGCGGTGTGGTTGCCACAACTCTTAAAAAGGGTGAAGAGATTGTTGAAACTCTTCACGACAGGATTCTCGGACGCGTCTCTGTTCACGACATATACCACCCCAACACAGGCGAACTTATTGTTTCTTCGGGAGAAGAAATTACTGAAATCACCTGCAACCTTATTGAAAAGAGTCCGATTGAACAGGTTGAAATACGTTCGGTATTGACCTGTGAAGCAAGACGCGGAGTATGTGCAAAATGCTATGGCAGAAATCTAGCCACCGGCAGAATGGTTCAGAATGGTGAAGCCGTAGGCGTAATAGCCGCCCAATCAATCGGTGAACCGGGCACACAGCTTACTCTCCGTACCTTCCACATCGGGGGTGCTGCCGCCAACATTACAACACAAAATACACTTACTGCAAAATACGATGGTATAGCAGAAATAGATGAACTGAAAACTGTAGAGTTCAAATCTGAATCGGGCGAAAAGAACACTATTGTCATCAGCCGCCTGGCAGAAATCAGGATCATAGATAAAAACACCGGGATCATCCTTACACAAAACAGCATCCCATACGGTTCCAAACTTTTCATTAAACCGGATACCGATATTAAAAAGAACGCTCTCATTTGCGAATGGGATCCTTATAACGCTGTTATTGTATCAGATGTAGCCGGGAAGATCGAATTCGAAAACGTTATTGAAGGCGTTACCTTCCGCGAAGAACAGGACGAACAGACAGGTTATCGCGAAAAGGTCGTTATTGAAACCCGTGACAAAACCCGCTCCCCTGCTATCAGAGTTGTTGATAAAGGCGGTTCCACACTCAAAACATACAACATTCCCGTAGGGTCACACATTTCTGTTGAAGACGGCGACAAGATCAAAGCAGGTAAAACACTCGTTAAGATACCAAGAGCCATCGGTAAAGCAGGTGACATCACCGGTGGTCTGCCACGCGTAACAGAACTTTTTGAAGCACGCAACCCGTCAAATCCCGCAGTTGTAGCTGAAATTGACGGTGAAGTTACCTTTGGCAAGATCAAACGTGGTAACCGTGAGATCATCATCACTTCTAAAACAGGCGAGGTCAAGAAGTATCTTGTACCTCTCACAAAACAAATACTTGTTCAGGAAAGCGATTACATCCGTGCCGGTCTTCCACTGTCGGACGGTGCAATCACACCGACCGACCTTCTTGCTATCAAGGGACCTACCTTTGTACAGGAATATATTGTTAATGAGATCCAGGAAGTATACCGCATGCAGGCCGTTGTAATAAACGACAAGCATTTTGAAGTAATTGTCCGCCAGATGATGCGCAAGGTTCATATTGAAGAACCCGGAGATACGCGTTTCCTGGAAAAATCCACAGTTGACAAATGGGAATTCATGGAAGAAAACGACAGCATTTACGACAAAAAGGTAATTGTTGATCCGGGTGAATCCCAGGCTTTTGTGAAGGGCGACATTCTTTCGGCACGCAAACTCCGCGACGAGAATTCTGTCCTTAAACGTAAAGACATGACCCTTATTCAGGCCCGGGATGCTGTTCCCGCAACATCAAGCCAGATACTACAGGGTATTACACGTGCAGCATTGCAGACCAAGAGTTTCATTTCGGCCGCATCCTTCCAGGAAACAACTAAAGTCCTTAACGAATCTGCCATATACGGCAAAGAAGATCTGCTCGAAGGCCTCAAAGAAAACGTTATCGTCGGCCACCTTATCCCTGCCGGAACCGGCCTCCGTAATTACCAGAAGATCATCGTAGGTTCTGTTGAGGAAGAAGCAATGCTTAACGAAGAAGCAACAGGCGTCGTACAAAAGAATTAACTATGGAAGACAAAAAAAACGTTCAGAATCAGATCAACATTGAATTGCCCGAAGCTGTTGCCGAAGGCACATATGCTAACCTTGCTATCATTTCGCACAGCAGCAGCGAATTTGTTATTGATTTTGTCCGGATGATGCCGGGAATTCCAAAAGCAAAAGTTCAAAGCAGGATCATACTAACTCCCGAGCATACAAAACGCTTGCTGTTGGCTCTGAAAGAGAATATTGCAAAATACGAAAACCTTTTCGGCACCATTAAAGTTCCGGAAGGCAACACACCTCACGGGATCCCCATGACTTTCAGCGGCCCGGCCGGACAAGCATAATTTCAGATGGAGTGCAACCAAAACAGGTTGCACTTCGTCTTTAGATATATTATGAAAAAGAATTATTACACATCAGGATTATTTTTTTCGTTTCTACTCTCGCTTTTACTTTTATCAGCCTGTGATAAAAAGCAGGACTTGCTGAACCCTGATCCCAAACCTGCATTATCATATCTCGAAGCCCTAAACTCAACAAACGAGGTATTCCTGACTTTCAGATATTACAATCCCCAGAATTTTACCGAACCTGTACAATATGAGAATATTACTATAACCGTTACGCCTTTATACCCTGTCGATTCATTTCCAAAGATCGTCACGATCTGTTTCGACAGTTCCGGTGTCCTTTGCCCCAACAAAACCAAACACACCCAACACA
>CAZEWB010000134.1:0-8065 GCA_964515655.1 uncultured Bacteroidales bacterium | reverse complement strand
TCGAACTCACCTATGCTTTATTATTACTGCCAGAAGCAGGTTCCTTCATATTTCTGCCAGGGGTTGCAGAATGTTGTAACCGACAGACAACAGAAATATTTTCTTGAGGATCTTGTTAAATACGATATGCCGTTTTTTGTTGTATCCAATGTTCCCCCCAACTGGTTCGATGCTACTGACGATGTTCCGAATTTCCTGCGTTATTACCGTATTTCGGAATACCTTTTCAATAATTATCATCCATGGAAAATAGTTGGTGGACATACTGTCTGGGTTCGTAATAATTATCCGGAACCATCTGCATTCTACCAGCCCGACACACTTGCACCAAAGCCCATGGTTTACGATCTGAAATATCTGCCTGCGATCTGGGCAGAACACGAAAGTGATCACAGCCTTAAACTTGTAAAATCTTTTGGCAAACCCGATTTTACAATTCACTACGATGTAAACTACACAGTATTCATCGACTCAACCATAACTTCCCCGAACGGCAATTACGCCGACATTGATATATCATATAATGTGGCAAACGAACCCGAATACATCCTTGACTATGGACGCGACTGGGTAATATTCGGCGAATTCCACTTTAAATTAAAAAGTACTGCCGGAAAATACCGTATCCGTTTAAGCACACAATACCAGTGGTACAATAAAAAGGTGAATTTCCTCCGCATACGCCCTGCAGGAAATGAAAAAGGAGCCGAAGTCGTTTCAATAAAAATCTACGAGGCAGACTGATGAAGACACGCAACCAGATATGGATTGACAGGAGTATCGGCAAAAGCATTGCCTTTATTCTAAACTTATTTGTCAGGCTTGCCGGGCAGTTGCTTCGTCCGAACCATGATCTGTCACGGCATTTCAAAACCATTGCCATATGCAAATTCAAAGGGATGGGAAGCATAATTCAGGCCACACCTCTTATACAAACCCTTAAAGCAAATTATCCCGAAGTCCGCATTTGCTTTGTCACAACTCCTGCTAATACTGCGCTTCTTAAAAAGATCAAACAGATTGATGAGATCATTATCATTAACGACAAGAATATTTTCAGGCTCATCGGCTCAACTCATAAAGCGATCTTCCGCATGTGGAAACTGCGTATAGGAGTTTATTTCGACCTCGAAATATACTCGCACTTCAGCAGCCTTATAACTACCATGAGCGTTGCCCGCAACCGTTTCGGCTTTTATCTGCGCACAGGAAATTTCCGCATGGGCATGTACACACATATGATGTTCTTCAATATCAAAGCGCCGGTAAGTAAGGTCTATCTGCAAATGGCATCACTGCTGCCATTGAAAAATGTTGTGAACACTCTTTATCCACTGGCTCCGGAAACAAGGCAACCTTTCCTCGGGCTTGATAAAGAATATATTGTTATTAATCCCAACGCTTCCGACCTTCGCCTTGAAAGACGCTGGCCGTCAGAAAACTTTATTGCTCTTACGGAAAGACTTTTAAAAGATACTCCTTACACGCTTGTATTTGTAGGAAGCAAACAGGAAAAGGATTACACGAATAAGGTCACCGGTCATTTTACAGGAAACAACAGAGTAATGAACATGGCCGGCAGCACATCACTCGATGAAGTTATCGGAATTATTTCAGGAGCGCGGGCGATGATAACAAATGATACAGGCCCCATGCACCTTGCATTCAGCACAGGCTGTCCGGTTGTGGCTCTTTTCGGGCCCTGCTCGCCGCAACAGTATGGTATGAGCGAAAAGGTCATCTGCATATACAAAAGCCATTACTGCAGTCCATGCGTCCACGAGTTCATTATACCTCCATGCAACGGCAATAATGTCTGCATGAAAGATATCAACACTGAAGAAGTATTTACCGCTTTTAAGAAAATTTTGCAAAACGACTTCTCCTCATCTCAGCCCCAGCCGGTAATTTTGTACAATTCACAAAGTCAGGATTTCTTACCTGGAAAAGTTACCCGATAAATAATGTATCCTGAAAAAAAGACTTTTCTTGTATTAGGCGCCAGTTCAAGGCAAAGCCGTTATGCAAACCTTGCTGTTAAACGTCTTGTTACAGCAGGTCAGGATGTGATCGCTGTAGGTAAAAGCGGTGGATTTATCGACGACATTCCCGTTCTTAAAGTTATTCCGTCAGATATAAAACCACACACAGTTCTCATGTACCTTTCAGCAAAACACCAGATGCAGTACGAAGATATTCTGCTGAAACTGAAACCTGAAAGGATAGTGTTCAACCCCGGAGCAGAGAATAAGGAACTGGCAAAGAAATTTAAAGAACACGGAATTAAGATCGTGGAATCCTGTGCCCTGATATTGCTTTCACTAAAAAAACTATAACAATGGAACATGAAATAGACAAGATCATAAGCATGTCGCAGGAAAAATACTGCGGTGTAAGTGCGCTTTTTAAAATGGCGATACCTGTAACATATTCGGTAGAGATTAGCGAAGGGTGATTATTAATGTAAATTCTATTCAATATGTACCAAAAACTTCATTTTTGGTACATATTAAAATAATATGGGACAAAATGCACCATGTGCCACACGGCAAGTGAAGACTTCCCAACAACAGCAAAAACACCATTTTCTGTTTACCGGTGAATATGTCAAATAATGTAGAAACTAACAATGTGAAATATAATATAGTTCCAAACCTCAATCGTAATCCTAAGCCGCCTGCAATCTGAAGAATTCAGTCAGTACATAATTATAGCAGGCGTTTAGAAAGATGTTTACAGCATGCCTCCGCACATGCTTCGACACTGCCATTTTACATATTGCAATCAATTACTTTTCGCATGGCAGGCTCAGCATGACCCTCACTTTTAGGCTATTAGTAATATCACTTTGTTATTATTTATTCAAAATCCTTAAGGTTTTTAGTTTTATTATATTTGCAAAATGAAATTGTCTGAGGGTAAATATTTCCATTACATCCTGATCTTTCTTGCAGCCTTTGTCCTATACGGGAACACTGTAAAGAACAAATTCGCTATGGACGATGAATTCGTAATAAAGAATAACAAACTGGTCGAACAAGGCGTTACCGGCATCCCTGAGATCTTTGCAACGCCATATTTTGAGAACAAACAGTGGAGTTTCGGATACCGCCCTCTCACAAAAGCTATGTTTGCGCTGGAATATGAAGTATTCGGCGAAAGTCCTGCTGTTCACCACTTCATTAACGTATTGCTTTACGCATTATGCTGCCTTTTACTGTTCGGGGTCTTTGCAAAATACTTTTCTGAATTTGCTTCAAAGACCTTCTGGCTCCTTGTCGTTCTGCTTTTCATGGCACATCCCGTACACACAGAAGTTGTAGCGAGTTTAAAGAACAGGGAGGAAATACTCTGCCTGCTTTTCTCACTTGCCGGTATGTGGATGTTCCTGAAATATATTGATACCAGTAAATTAATTTCACTGACTGCCGGTTTCATCTGCTTTACCCTTGCCTTCCTTTCCAAACAGACAGCAGTTATCTTCGTATTCATTCTGCCAGCCACATATGCCTTAAAAACCATTCTTAAAAAAGAACCTCTGAAAGTATTTTTCAGGAACTACAGATTATGGATAACTGTTTTCGTAATACTCCTGCTTACTTATGTTTTCTTTAAAATACCGCAATGGTTCATGCCTGTGGAAAAGGTCGACCTGCTCGGTTTCGAAAATCCCCTGCACACCGACTACAGAAAGCTTCACCAACTCTATCTCGCATCATACAGTTTCTGGGTCTATGTAAAGCTTGCGATAATTCCCCATCCTTTACTTTATTATTACGGACTATATGTTATCCCCGAACCTTCCGCAGGTAACTTCCTTACATGGTTTGGTTTCTCGATAGCTGCGTCCGCAGTTTACTATATTATTTTCCGTTACAAAAAACATCCCTTTTTGGCATTCGGAGCCGCTGTCTTTATAACAGGACTTCTTCCTTTCCTTAATATCGTAATACCCATTAACGGGATAGTTGCCGAGCGAATGCTTTTTTTCCCCCTTTTCGGTTTTACTGTCATCCTTATTACACTGATGTTCGGCATCGACAAAAACCCGCTGTCTGTCATTAAACTTAAAGGCAAACGTACAGGTATGCTGTGGTTCATATTTATTGTTCTGATGATCTTCTATTCTGCAAAAACGATATCCCGCAACGGGCAATGGAAAAACAGCGTTACTCTTTACTCTGCCGACATGAAATACCTTGACGAGTCGGTAAAGGCTAACGACATTTATGCAACTGCTGTGTTTGATGAGATATACCGCGAGGTCTCCGCAGGAAGAACGGTTAAGGATATGAACGCAAAACTTAAAGATGTTATTGAAAAATATAACCGGACACTTGAACTCTTTCCTGAAAATCCTAAGGCTCAACATAACCTTTCAACTATCTACCTTTCATTTTTCAGAGATCCCCGGAAAGCGCTCAACCATGCATATAAGGCACGGCGGTTGGACCCTGTGAATTTTAAAATATACTTCAACATAGGACAGGCTTTTCATATGCTGCAAAAAAAAGACAGTGCAGAATTCTATTACAGGCTCACTGCCGAAAAGGATACCAACTTCCGCCAGGCATGGGATAATATCATCAGGCTTTATTCAGAGAACGGGAAGACCGAAACACTTAAACCTTATGTTGAAGAATATAACAAATTGTATCCCACAAGCGACCTTGCCCTTGCTGCGCTTGGCACACTTTACATATCTGAGCGCGATACTGCCAATGGCATCATTTGTTTTGAAAAAGCCATTGCAATGAATCCCACCGTTCAGAAAGAAAAAATTATTCCCATCTATCAGTATTATATGCTGCATAAAGATTCAGCCAAGGTTGCTTATTACGGGAAGATGTTGCAGTAGATATTTTCATTTGATCACTCTGCCAGACAAACCCTAATCTAGAGGTGTCGGAAGATCGGAGACCGAAGTCGGGAGACATACTTCGGACTCCCGACTTCGGTCTTCGGACTTCCGACACATTAAATCTCGCGAAGCAAATATCGCTTTACAACAACGAGCAGGTGACACCAATAACTTTTATATAGATTAACCAACATCTATTTTGAAATCTTTTCAACAAAAAAACCTGTTAATATTTCACCATTTTAAACATTGTTTTGTTCAAAAAGGCAATACCAAAGATAGAGGCGTAGTTTAATTAATGGTTATTTTTGCTGCGTTAAAAAACAAAAGCATTCATGGGAAAAGTCATAACAATTACCAATCAGAAAGGCGGAGTGGGCAAAACCACAACAGCCATCAACCTTGCAGCCAGCCTTGCAGTACTGGAGTACAAAACTCTTATTATTGACGCCGATCCTCAGGCAAACGCCACTTCGGGTATGGGTTTCGACCTTAAAACAATAAAGACCAGCGTTTACGAATGTCTTATCGACGACATTGATCCTAAGAATGTCCTTCTTGAGACCCAGGTAAAGAACCTTCACATTCTCCCCTCGCACATTGACCTTGTGGGCGCAGAAATTGAAATGCTCAACCAGCCGTCACGGGAAAAACGCATGAAAAAAGTAGTGGAAAAAATAAAGGACAATTACGATTTCATTTTTATCGACTGTTCTCCTTCGCTGGGGCTGATAACGCTGAACGCTATCACGGCAGCCGATTCTGTAATCATTCCCGTTCAATGCGAATACTTTGCTTTGGAAGGACTCGGAAAACTTCTTAACACAATAAAGATCGTTCAGAAAAGTCTGAACCCTCCTCTCGAGATCGAGGGATTCCTGTTAACGATGTACGATTCACGCCTTAACCTTTCAAACCAGGTCATGGAAGAAGTCCGCAAGCATTTCCAGACCATGGTCTTCAATACTGCAATAAGCAGAAATGTAAAGCTTGGCGAAGCGCCGAGTTATGGCAAGCCTGTGATCTTATATGATGCCACATGTACCGGCGCCAACAATTATCTTAATCTTGCCCGCGAGCTGCTTCAGAAAAACGAAATGACACGGATGAAAAACTCAGAAAAAATAGTGAGCGAATGAATGCAAAAAAAAATGTACTGGGACGTGGACTTGGGGCGCTTATAGAAGATGCCGGAAGCAAACATGAAGAGGGGATGTTCCGCGAAGTTCCTCTGGAACAGATAGACGCCAATCCGTACCAGCCCCGGACAAAATTCGACCAGGAAAGCCTGAACGAACTGGCTTCGTCAATACAGCGGATAGGTATTGTTCAGCCTGTCACTGTCCGCAAGACAGGTGATAACAAGTACCAACTGATCTCAGGAGAACGCCGCTACAGGGCTTGTGCAATTGCCGGCCTTACGCATATCCCCGCATACATCCGCGAGAGCGGTGATAATGAAATGCTGGAGATGGCCCTTGTCGAAAATATCCAGCGCGAAGACCTAAACTCAATCGAAATCGCACTTTCGTACAAACGTCTTATTGAAGAATGCTCGCTAACACAGGAAGAACTCAGCGAAAGGGTGGGGAAAAAACGTACAACTATCACCAATTACCTCCGCCTGCTAAAACTTCCTCCTGAGATACAACTAGGGCTGCGTGAAGACAAAATATCAATGGGACACGCCCGCGCAATAATAAGTGTGGACGACTCCGAAACCCAGATAATGCTCTTTGAACAGATCCTGCGTTACGATTTCTCCGTACGCCGCATTGAGGAAATTGTCAGAAACCTCAGCACAGAACAGCAGGAGACAAAAAAGAAAAAAAAGAAATCCCCTTCGCAGAAAGAAGCACGAAAAAAGATATCTGCAGCCATGGGTTGTAAGGTCACAATAACTTCACGCGACAACGGAAGCGGGAAGGTATCTCTTACTTATGAAAACGATCAGGAATTCCGATCAATATACGAGAAACTGACAAAACATTGACAAATATAGAAACCGGAATAAAAACCCGGTCGCTTAAGTCGCCGGAAGAAGCAAGTCCGTCCAGACGCCCTGAGCTAATGCCATCGTCATTTCCTTTTTTTACAAAACTGGTTCTGTTTCTGTCTGTACTTTCTCTTTCCTTTAATGTCATTGCACAGGACGACAGCGTAAAGGTGCTGAAAAAGCATTCCCCTAAAAGAGCGGCCTTATATTCAACAATTATCCCTGGTCTTGGCCAGGCTTATAACAGGAAATACTGGAAGATACCCATAGTGTACGGAGGTATAGGCACCTGTGCATACTTCGCAATATTCAGTAACGGTCGTTACACAGAGTTCCGTGACGCATGGCGCGAACTGAATGCAACCGATCCCAACGGAACAATTGAATTCGACGGATACCTTTATACACTCAACGGCCTTGAGACAGGAAAGAACTACTACCGGAGGAATCGGGATTTATTTACTATATTTACGGCCGGAGTATACCTTATGAACATAATTGACGCAAGCGTAGACGCACATCTGTTCGACTTCGACATCAGCGACGACCTTTCATTGCAGGTTCAGCCGATCCCTGTTCAGGTCAGCTTCACCGGAGCTATCAGTCCCGGTCTTTCAATTAAAATGACGTGGAGATGAGATATTTTACAGGCCTTCTTTTCCTTTTTACAGTTCTGATGTCCCCTGCCCAGGCTACGATGCCGCCGGACGACACACTTAAGATCATTCAGGACGAGAATATTGATGAGTTTACCCGTTCCTTAGACAGCCTTCTTCAGAAATGGTATGTAAAAAACACACTAAGGCTGAACAATCAGGACAATGATTTTTTCCTTGCAAGCGACTCTTTTACCGCCCCTGTTTTTTCCGATACTATAATGATAGAACGCCTCAGGCAGGTAAACTCATACATTGACCTTGAATATAATGAGATCGTTCAGAAATTCATCGACCTGTATTCCGTCAAACGCAAAAGACTTGTCGAAATAATGATGGGCCTGTCCGAATACTATTTTCCTGTTTTCGAAGCGGCTCTGGATAAATACGATGTTCCTCTTGAAATTAAATATCTGCCCGTGATCGAATCAGCACTCAACACACACGCAGTTTCACGCGCAGGCGCAACGGGACTCTGGCAGTTCATGTACACAACAGGAAGGTTATACGATCTGGAGATAAATTCCTTTGTAGATGAAAGACGCGACCCCT
>CAZEWB010000133.1:4902-8087 GCA_964515655.1 uncultured Bacteroidales bacterium | reverse complement strand
GTACTCGTCGGGGGTTATTGACATTCAATCCCTTCGGGATTGTTAAATGATTCCAACAATTATTAGTATATTCGAATATATTTGCTGCTGCACTAAAATGGACAAGTCAGGAAGTAAAAAAGCGAAAGCGATCATTCGAGCTCTGTTTTTTTCTTCGCTCTCGCTCAATCTATTCAACTGCCGTAGCATGGCAAAGAAACAGAATGAGGAAAGCGGTTATTCTGAAATATTTTGTATTTTTGTAAACACAACTTAATTAATAGCATTTTAAAACTATTCAGTAAAACAGTGACCAAACAGACATTCAAAAAAATATTAGATCCATCATTATTCTGGGAGTTCAACTTCGAAAGAATTGACCCGGACAAGCAAATAGCACTGGTTATTGAGCGTGTTGTAACGCGTGGGGACATTGATCAGATTGTTGCCATGATGAATTATTACGGCGATGAAGTAATGAAAAAAGAAATAATAAAACTAAAAGGACTCCGGCATATAAACGTTAATTTCTTAAGTTTGATATACGGAATCCCAAAATCAAGGTTTGCATGTTATACAAGAAAACGGTCAGTAAATCCCTTTTGGAGTATAGCAGCACCTTAATGCTGAAGTTAAAAAATATTTGTTATCCGAAAGAAAGCGCCCCAGGCAGAACTAATTCTGCATTAACCAGTATTTTTAAGAAATGTTCACCAATTCTGTAAATAAATTATCTTTGCACTTCATATAAAACAAAGCATAATAGGTATATGACTGATATTCGTATTTTTATTCAGGAAGAAATTAAAAACCTCGCTTTTAAAAAAGTGGAGTTTGATGACTCCCTAATAAAATCAAAACTTTTAGACTCGATCACCTTCGTTGAGTTATTAATATCAGTAGAAGATAAGACAGGAAAGACATTTCCTCAACACATGGTAAATGAGGACCATCTCGATACAATAAACATGATATGCAAGGCTCTTGAAACCCTCTGACCATAAATGAAAAAATTCCTTTTCCATAATCTGCTGCCGGTTTTGTTGTGTATTGCAGGAATTTTTATTTTTCACAAGAGCATTAACCGGTTATTTTTCACAGATAGCATTTCTCCGGTAGTTGACAGATCATTTCGTTTCATTGGAAATTTCGCTGCATACCCTGGCTACGAAGATCTGTTTCTTTCAACAGGAGACAGTTCGGAAAATATATGGATGATCGGTTCTTCTGAATTAGGTGTAAATACAGTTGCCACTCCTTATAATTTTATAAATGATAATTTCAGAACTCACCTGAAAGGATTAGGACATGCAGGCAATCAGTCCTTTTCAATTTATTCAATGCTGCTTGCAAATGCATCAAAAGTTGAAAATACACCAATTATTATTTTAGTTTCTCCGGGGTGGTTTCACTCTGAGAGTGCAGCAGGGGTGAGTGCTACTATTATTTTAGAATTCAATTCTATAACTTTCCTCAACAATTTTGTTTTCAATGATTCCGACAAGGTATTCAGGCTGTACGAAGCTAAACGTATCTCTGAATTATTTGATGAATTTTCGAACCCAGGGCTTGCAATGAAAAAGTTGTACTTCGAGAATTATTCCGAAATGAACATTTTTTCATATACGGCATCATACCCCATTAAATTATATTACAACGCGTTGCTGAACATATGTAAGAACAAGAGTAATGAAAAGAGTAGTTGCCTTAAGAAAACAAAAAGGAATCCCGTATTGACTGAGGATCTGAAAATTAATTGGGACAGTCTGTATAAGGCAAGTTCTGCAGAACAGTCAGAAAAGTGCAGAAACAACCATTGGAGTATTGACAGTGAATACTATAATCAATATGTTAAAGGATCCACATCCACTGTAAAAATAATAAGCGATTCAGATAACAAGGAACTGGAAGACTTCAGGATGCTTGTGCGTCTATTAAAGGATAAGAAAGCAAATGCCTCTTTTGTAATACAACCAATCAATCCTTTTTATTATAAGAATGCCGAAGAATTAAACGGCTTAATCAGCAAAATAGAGTCTGAAATTACCAGGAACAATTTTCCCTGTCTTAATTTGTGGAATGCCGATTCAGCGACCTACGACAAAAACCTGCTTAAGGACATTATGCATCTGAGCAGCTACGGCTGGTATAAGATAGATAAATTTATTATTGAAACATATAAACTTGCCCGATGATGAAAAGTCCAATATTTAAATTTGCATTACTATTCGGGTAAGTTATTAAGTTGTGGGTTATTAAGTTATTAACGAAAACACAAAATAGCATAAACAATGACCTTTAAAACTTTTGAAGAACTGGAAGTATGGAAATTAGCAAGACAACTCAATAACCTAATAACATGGCAACCTCAAAACTAATCCCGAACAGTAACAAATTTGTTATTAACCTTCTGGCTTACGCCCTGATCGTTCTGTTATTATATTTTCTGTATTCACCCGAAAACAGTTCTGAGAAAAATAAGACCGGTTCAACAACAGAGTTTGTATATCAGCAATTTTAGAAATGGTACCATTCGGCTCATATGATTTTTTTGTTTTCATGGCAGTTTTCATACTGATAACCGCCGGAACGAAGTACCTTTTCAGAACGGAACATTATAAATATGTACTTGCATGTCTTAATGCATACTTTTTATTCGTGATCTATCCGCAGCCATTGCTATTCGCTGCACTTGTGATCTTTTCATGGGTTGCAATATATGTATTTTCAGAATTTATCCGTCCGGGAATAAAACTGTGGGGCATCCTGGTACTCCTGGCGCCCATGCTGCTGGTGAAAAGCGACATACGATTCGATACTTTCAACCTTAATGATATAATTTCCTTTGCCGGCCTTTCCTATGCAAGTTTCAGGATAATGGGATACTACATGGACAAAGGTCCCAAAGACAACATGGCAGGTTTTATAAGTTATTTTAATTTCCTTTCATTCACTCCTACTCTTCTGATCGGCCCCATAGAAAGGTACGGGAGGTTCAGGACTTCCGAGGACAAGGGATATTTGTCCATCACCGGAGACAACTTTTTAAAAGGATGGAATTATCTGGTAAGAGGTATTGTTTTCAAATATATTCTTGCAGAGCTTATTGACCGGTATTGGCTGAATATTACACCTCAGTCAAGTTTTAACATACTTGATATGGCCAATAACATGTACGCCTATTATTTCTACCTTTTCTTCGACTT
>CAZEWB010000133.1:0-4892 GCA_964515655.1 uncultured Bacteroidales bacterium | reverse complement strand
AACAAAGGGGTTGTTAAAGTTAACAGCAACAGTCATGCCCATCATTTTTCCTATGCCGATAGCCATCCACGAATATCCGGCATAGGAAAAATGATGGGCATGACTGTTCCTGTTAACTTTACCAACCCCTTTGTTGCCGTTAACCCTCAGGACTTCTGGAGAAGGTTTCATATAAGCCTTGGTGACTGGTTAAAGGATTATTTTTTCACCCCGCTGTACATGTTTATGTCGAGGAAAAAGATCCTTAAAAAATCACCTGTATCAAGACAAAATATTGCTCTTGTACTTACGTTTACCCTGATGGGATGCTGGAACGGTTTCAACATTCATTTTATACTTAGTGGTTTTCTTCTCGGTATTTTCTCTGTGATACACAACATCTATATATACCGGTGCAAAAAGAATGACAGGGATGTGGTCTTCGGAAAAATGAATCCTGTGCTTGTTAAGGTGTTCAGTATAATAATCATGTTTAATGCAGTGGCCTTTGCCCTTTATATTTTCAGCGGCAGGTGCCCTTTTATTCCGTAATAAAACAATGAAATTCTGTTTTAATTCCAAAAGATTTATTGAACACGAAACCGATTCGGAAAAATTGGCTGTAATTGACAACCACCGCGAGCTTTCGTGGAAACAATTCGGTGCAGAGGCCGGTATGATTTGTTCATATTTCAGAGCACAGGGATGGGACAAACATCCTAAACCGGTTATAATATTCGGGCATAAGCAGGCAGAAATGATAACGGCAATTTATGCCATGATGCAGCTTGAGATCGCATATATTCCCCTGGATCATATTTATCCCGTTGAACGCATTGCAACTATACGGAAGCTGGCCGGTGCAGAGATCATCATTAATTGCGGAACATTGCCGCTGAAACTCGAAGGCACAACAGAGATACTGTCGGACGGTGATAATTTTCAAACGATCCGGCAAAGTTTTGTAACAACAAACAGCAAATGTGAATCATCCGACCCGCTTGTATATATTATATTTACCTCAGGAAGCACAGGGGAACCTAAGGGGGTTCAGATCTCCACTGAAGCAGTAAGGTCATTCACAAAATGGATGACAGGTGATTTTGGCTTTTCACTTTCCGATGTTTTTATCAATACTGCTGTATTAAGTTTCGACCTGTCGGTATTTGAACTTATGACTTTTGGAGCTCTGGGAGCGACCCTGCTTATAAATGACAATGAAACTACTTCCAGTACGGAAAGCCTGATAAAGAGAATAGAAAAATATAATGGAAGCATATTGGTGGCCACACCCTCATTTGCGCTTGCATATACACGAATAGGTGCAGACCCGAGGCTTGATTGTGTAAAGTTCTTCCTATTCTGCGGTGAGGTTCTGCCCCATTCACTGGCCACCAATCTGAACAGAATCTATACCAAAGCCAGAATTTACAATACATACGGTCCGACAGAAGCAACAGTGGCCACAACATTAATAGAGATCAACAAAGAAGTTCTGGATAAATACAATCCCCTGCCGGTTGGCTACCTGAAACCCGGAACCGAAATTCTCATCGACAGGAAAAGCCCTGAAGACAAAGAAGGCGAAATGATTATTGCAGGTGAAAATGTTTCTGTGGGTTATCTGAATAATAAAGAAATGACCGAAGAAAAATTCTATATTCACAACGGAAAAAGAGCCTACCGCACAGGAGATCTTGGCTACTACAAAGGCAATCTGCTTTTTTGCATGGGCAGAAATGATGACCAGATAAAGTTAAAAGGCTTCAGGATAGAATTGAATGAAATAACCAATGTAATCCGCAAACATGAAAATGTTATTGATGCTGTTACCGTTGGTCTAAGGAGAAATAATGAGGTCAAGAAGATCGTCACCTTTGTGATCCTAGGAAAAAAAGGCGATATCAATGAAATGAAAGAAAGTATTACCAGTCATGCAAAAGAATATCTTCCTTTTTATATGGTACCGGGTGATATATTTTTCGTTGACGACTTTCACTATAATCAGAATTTCAAGATCGATACAAAGAAGTTAATTGAGGAATATCTGAATTATAATTTGTATTGATCTAAGCCTGGGCGGCTCTTAAAACAAAAAAGTTCGAGGCAGGCAAAGTGCTGAAATCCGCAGTGTACTGAACGTACATGCCTGTACTGAGCAAAGCGAAGTAAGGAATTTCAACACGAAGCCGAACGAAGAAATTTTAAGTTTTTAGAGGTGCCCTTAAATCAAAGCTCCATCCCCAGCACTGTAACATCATCAACCTGATTATATTTTGTACCGTTTACACAAACCCAGTTATCAAAGAATGCTGATATTTCCGCTCCTTGTTCTTTAATCGGCAAACCTGATGTTCTTTCCAACAGATTACGGAAGATTTTCAATCCTATTTTTTTTCCATCGCTACCACCAAACTGATCATGAAACCCATCGGTAAACAGATACAACCGGTCACCTTTTTCAATTTCAAACTCATGATTTGTAAAATCACTCATTCTATAATGTAATGCAACAGGCATCTTGTCGCCCTTCAATTCTATTAAGGTTGAGGTCAAGTCCGAGGTCGAGGGAAGTTCTTCCTTGACCTTGATCTCGGCCTTGGCCTTAATTATATAAAGTGAATTATACGCTCCTGCCCAATGACATTTTAATGTTGTTGTATCAATAACAAGAAGGCTTATATCCATGCCGTCCTTTACTACGACCTCGGATGATGTTGTTAAATCTTTAGATGCCTGATAGTTTTGGATTATTTCGTCATTATTGTTACCGGCAGTTTCTCCCTGATTAAGAGACTGGACAAGGAGCTGGCGCAGATAATTAAGGACATCACCGGCATTTTGAACTTCTTCTTTCCTCACAATTTCGTTTAGTAAACTTATAGCCATCATACTCATAAACGCCCCGGGTACTCCATGCCCTGTACAATCGGCGACAGCAACAATAAGGTATTTATTAACCTTCGACACCCAGAAAAAATCTCCCGACACAACATCACGTGGTCTGAAAAAAACAAAGTGCTTTCCAAGCAGCGTATCCGCACGGGAACCTGTCGGCAATACCGCGTACTGAATACGGCGGGCGTAATTAATGCTGTCAACAATTTCTTTCTGCTGTTCTTCGATATATGTTTTCTGGTGAATAACCATATCCCGCTGGGCTTCAATTTCATCTTTCTGAGCATGGATCTCTTCGTTAGCCTGCTCAAGAAGTGTATTCTTTGATTCAATCTGCTCTTTCTGATGAGCAAGAAGCACATTTGCCTTTTTTTTCTGGAGAAAAAGACGGAACAGAATAAAAGAAAACGAAAGGATTATTATCAATCCGACAATAAAAGTATATATCAGCATCCTTTGCTTTGAACGCTGGGTTTCGCTTTTTTCGAGCTGAACCTTTTTCAGTTTGTTTTCCTTATTAAGATTCTCAATTTCCAGTTCCTTTCTTTCAGTTTCATATTTAGCGTTGATTTCAGCCATAACCTGCATCTTTTCGTCAGAGAACATACTGTCCTTTGTTACTATTACCACTTCGGCAAACTGCAGGGCTTCTTTAAATTTTCCAATTATCGTATATGCCTTTTGTAACTGGCCGGCAGTAGTGTTCTGAACAGGGATTGCTCCAATTTCAACTGCAATGTTATACGACCGGAGACCTGCATCCAGCGCTTTGGATAGGTACAGATCGCGTTCACCGCTTTCCTGTTCGGCAAGTTTAACGTATAGTGCCGAAAGATTACCCAGCACTTTTGCTATACTGCTTTTATCGGCCATTTCCATTGCTATTTTGAGCGAATTATCATAATACTGCAATGCAGAAGCATAATCCTTTTTGTAATAATAAATCAAACCAATATTATTATAAAGTCCGGTTATATTGAATTTATCGTTAATTTCCTCACGTAAAGACAACGAAATAAAATAGTTTTCAAGCGCTTTATCATATTCTGCCCTGTCGGAATATACATTTCCAATATTGTTATAATTACTGGCCATTACGCTTTTATTTTCTTTTCCACGGGAAACAGCAAGTGACTTTTTGTAATATTCCAGCGCCTTTTCGTAACTTTTCTGTTCGTAATAAACAAGCCCGATGTTATTATAACACGAAGCCATCCCTTCTTGATCTCCTGATTGCTCCAATACTTTCAATGCTTCGTTATAACTCTCAACAGACTTGATATATAAGCCCTGTGCAGTATATACCAAACCGACATTAGATAATGCTGCCGACTGATTCTGGAAGTCTTTTATTTCACCAAAGATCTTTGCTGCCTGGCTGTAATTGTGTACAGATTTATCGTATTCTCCCGTACAATAATATATTATTCCTTTACCATTATATGCAATGGATACCGCCTTCTTATCACCTGATTTTTCTGACATTTTTATTGCATAGTCGTAATATTTCAGCGCTTCTTCGTAGTTCCCCTCATTTTTAAAGACCATTCCGAAATTGCTGTAACACTTTGCCATCCCTTTATTTCCTTCAGTAACATAATACTCATTCACTGAAGTACATAGTCCCTTAAATAATTTCAAAGCATTCTGAAGATAGTTTTTTGCTCTTACATAGTCCCCGCTAAGCAAATATGTAAGCCCTTTCGACCTTAAAGATGATGCCTGTAAGAGAATATACTTTTCCCGATTAGCAGCATCCTTTTTCATTCCCGACACGGAAAGATTGTACGCCATGCTATAGTAGAACAAAGCTGAATCAGAGTTGTTATTACGAAATTTATCTCCAATACTTATGCATAAACTGATCTTCGTTGTATCGTTATCGGCTTTCTTCAGTTCTGTAATCAACGAATCCGTTAAGTCTGTATTTCCGGATAATAAAAAGGGGAAAAAAATCAAAAAATAAAAGACTCCGGATGATATTATGCGTCCTTTGCATGGCATAGTCCAAAGAT
>CAZEWB010000132.1:7799-8095 GCA_964515655.1 uncultured Bacteroidales bacterium | reverse complement strand
AAAGAACTTACAAACCGCGAAGAAAATTATTCACATGGTATAATGACCTTGTACAAAAAGCAGGCCTGGCCGAAAACTCATCAGTAAGAGGGTGTATGGTTATAAAACCATACGGATATGCGATTTGGGAAAAGATGCAGGCACAGCTTGATAAAATGTTCAAAGAGACCGGACATGTAAATGCATATTTCCCGCTTTTTATTCCAAAATCATTTTTCAGCAAAGAAGCATCTCATGTTGAAGGCTTTGCCAAGGAATGTGCTATTATAACACACAACCCAAACACACCCAACACA
>CAZEWB010000132.1:0-7789 GCA_964515655.1 uncultured Bacteroidales bacterium | reverse complement strand
CCACTGCCAAGGCATGTGCAAGTGTCACACACTACCGGCTGAAGAACTCACCCGACGGCAAAGGTGTTATTGTTGATGAAGAAGCAAAGCTCGAAGAAGAACTTATTGTACGCCCTACTTCCGAAACAATAATATGGAACACATATAAAAACTGGGTTCAGTCGTACCGTGACCTTCCCCTGCTTATCAATCAGTGGGCTAACGTCGTAAGATGGGAAATGCGTACCAGACTGTTTATAAGGACAGCCGAATTCCTCTGGCAGGAAGGCCATACTGCACATGCAACCAGAGAGGAGGCAGTTGAAGAAGTTGAAAAGATGCTGAATGTATACGCGACATTTGCACACGAATGGCTGGCTATTCCTGTAATTGAAGGTATAAAAACCGAGAGCGAGCGTTTTGCAGGCGCTGTAGATACATATTGTATTGAAGCGCTGATGCAGGATGGCAAGGCGCTTCAGTGCGGCACATCACACTTCCTTGGCCAGAACTTTGCCAAAGCATTCGATGTGAAATTTCTAGACAAGTCAGGAAAACTCGATTACGTATGGGCAACTTCATGGGGTGTTTCTACTAGACTGATGGGTGCGCTTGTAATGACTCATTCAGATAATCACGGGCTGGTACTGCCACCTAAACTTGCTCCTATACAGGTTGTATTTGTACCGATATATAAAACAGATGAAGATCTGAAAAATTTCAGGAATTATATTTCGGATCTTACTTCACAACTGAAGAATCTGGGAATCTCAGTAAAAGTCGACGACAGTGAGAACCAGAAACCGGGCTGGAAATTTGCCGAGTATGAACTTAAAGGTGTTCCGGTAAGAATTGCTGCCGGTCCAAGGGATATTGCAGGCAAAACAATTGAAATTGCCAGAAGGGACAATCTTACCAAAGAAATAATTCCGATTGAGAATGCTGCAGGACACATTACCAATCTTCTGAATGATATCCAGAAGAATCTGTTTGATAAAGCGCTCGACTTTCAGAAGAAGAATACTTTTGAAGTTCAGGATTATGAAGAATTCAAAGTCAAAATTGAAACCGGCGGCTTTATTGTTGCACATTGTGACTGAACTGCTGAAACATAGTATAAGATAAAGGAAGAAACCAAAGCTACAATCCGCTGTATTCCTGTAAAGGAACAAGCCACGCCGGGCAAATGTATGGTGACGGGCAAACCATCAGAAAGAAAAGTAATTTTTGCTAAAGCTTATTAATTAATTATTTTTTTATACTTTTACCATTTTAGAATCCACTTGGAGCAGATGAGTAGTTCAAAAGCAAAAGAACTGATAGTGAAAGTATTACAAGAGAAATCTCTTGTAAAGAATCAGGTTGCCAGTCATCTCGACTCTTCTTTCAAAGTTCTCTTTTCATCCTGCAGGCAGCTATGCAACAACATTAAAGCCGATATTGACAAGAATGTCCCTGCTGCCACGCTTGATTGCCTTGAACGCAATTCAAATTCTTTCGAATTCCGCTTTGGCAGCGAATCCCTGATATTTCACAAAGTAAATGTAATACTCCAGATCGATAAGAGTAACAGTATATGGACTGATTCGTATCTCAGCGATAATTATATGAATTCCTATTGCGGTGTAATAAATATTTACAATTTTGTTACCGATTCGTTCAGGAACAACCGTATGGAAGAAGCCGGCTACCTGATCGCCAGGGTATTTATTAACCGTGAGAATCACTTTTTTGTAGAGGGAAAAAGGCAGTTAGGATTTCTCTATAATGAATTCCCTTCCTCTCTGTTAAACGCAGGTATTCTGTACAATATCTGTGAATCTGCATTACTTTACTGTCTTGATTTTGATCCGACAGCCCCTGATTATGACAGCGTAAGTTCAATAACTGTCGGCGTTCTTAAAGACCAGATCGATTATTCGATGTCACCCACCCAGAAAAAACTTGGTTTCCGGTTTTATGATGAATAAACTAACAAAATCTATATGAAGCGTACTTTTATTTACCTTATTTCATTGTTAATGATTGGGGTATTATTGCATTCATGCAACAACCAGACTGAAGAACAACAATTAACAGTAGAAGATACTGTGCAAAAGCCTCCTATGACCATCGACCAAAGGCTTGCCATGTATGCAAATATTACTTTAAAAGCATCTGTTAACAGCCTGAGTGATAAGGATAAACAAGTACTCGGCCTTCTTTTCAAGGCATGTGATGTTATGAATGATATTTTCTGGCTCCAGTCATATGGGAACAAGGAAGAGTTATTTATGACCATCGGAGATGAGAAACTGAAAAGATTCACCGAAATTAACTATGGTCCGTGGGACCGTTTTAATGACAATGAACCTTTTATTGAAGGTGTAGGTAAAAAGCCTATTGGAGCTGCTTTCTATCCGCCCGACATTAAATACCTTCCGTTCATTGACATGAAGTTCGAAGATAAACTCAGTATGTTCACTGTTGTTAAAAGAGCCGATGATGGTTCGCTTTACACGCAACCCTACAAATCCGCTTATAAAGAACATCTTGAAAAAGCATCAGGATTTATCAGGGAAGCTGCAAAAATTTCTGAAGATAAGGTTTTTGCAAAATACCTGAACCTGCTTTCAGAAGCATTACTCTCAGATAATTATTACGACAGTGACATGGCATGGTTAGATCTTAAAGACAACAACATAGATATGGTAATGGGTCCTTTTGAAAGCGAAGAAGATAAATTCATTAATACTAAAATGGCTTATGCAGCTCATCTTCTTTTAAAAGACCATGTATGGAGCAAGAAACTCGAAACCTATATTTCATATATTGATGAGCTTCACGCAAGTTTACCTGTTACAGACGTATATAAAAACCAGATCATCGGCTCAAAAGTTGAAGTCGGTGTGTACGATGCGATCTATTATTCCGGTTATGCAAATGCCGGCGGCAAATCCATTTCAATAAACTATCCCAAAGACGGTCGGGTAATTATGGAAAAAGGGAACCGTAAACTTCAATTCAAAAACACAATGGAAGCCAAGTTTAACCAGATCCTTTCGAAGATCGCTGAAAAGCTGATCGACCCGGAACAGGTTAAACACGTTAAATTCGAAGCATTTTTCATAAACAATCTTTGCTACGAAATTGCTGATGCTTTTGTTGTTAAGAATACTGTAAACAATAAAGGTCCTGTCCGTGAAGTCATGAAAGATTATTATGCAAATATCAACGCTGTTAAATCTGATATCCTTCGTCTGTATCTGATCATGAAATTACACGAATCAGGCGCTATTAAAGAAGTAGAGTTAATTGATAACTACACCACTTTCATGGCCGACATTTTCCGCTCCTGCCGTTTTGGTTCAACATACGCACAGGGAACAGCCAATATGGTTTGTTTCAATACTTTTGCACAGCATCAGGCTTTCACCCGCAATGAAAAAACAGGAACATATTCGGTAAACATCGAAAAAATGAAAGTCGCAGTTAAGGAATTAACAACAACTGTACTTATGATACTTGGTGACGGCGACTATAATGCCGCGCAGGAACTGCTTAAAGAAAAAGGTTTTATTCCTCCTCAACTTCAGAAAGATCTTGATATGATTAATAATGCCGGTATTCCTACTGACATTATACTCGAACAGGGTCCTCAGGTAATTGGCTTAAAATAATTTATTATGAAGAATATAGTTTCGTATGCAGCAATTGTGCTGGTAGTGCTAACGTCGTGCAGTAATGACGACAAAAAAGATTCAGTTTTACAAGGCCTGTACAAGGGCAATGTTATAGATGCCAAACAGGTAGAAACAGAAATATCAGCAGAGTTCAGCAATGACAGCCTGATCTTTATTGCAGGCAGCGAAAATTTTAAATGCGGATATAGTGTCAAGATATATCCTGACAGCACATACAAGATAACACTCTCGGATACGACCAAAAAATTCACTTTTGTTTTCGAAAAAAAGAGACCTGGTATTATGCTTCTTTCAGGATACAATGGAGTGGAAACCGAGCTTAAAACTTTTGACCGCATAATGAAGGACAAAGTAAATGAATATGCTGTTGTTAAACTTACTACCGATATTTCTTACCTTACTGAATCTGAGAAGGCTATTTTACCCATTCTTTTCGATGCGGCTAAAATTCTTGACGACCTTTTCTGGCAACAGAACTGTCCCGATAAGGATAATATCCTTGCCGGTATCAAAAACGAGGATGTAAAAAGATTTTTTGAGATAAACTATGGCCCTTGGGACCATCTTGATAACAACAATCCTTTTATAGAAGGAGTGAGTCCAAAAGTAAAGGGTGGAGATTTTTACCCTGCGGGAATGACGGATGATGAATTCAAAGCATGGAACGACCCTACCAAGACCAGCTGGTACACAATCATTACAAGGGACGAAAACAATTTGCTTTTATCTGTTCCTTATCACGAATACTATTCACCGAAAATCCAGGATGCAGCCGGACTTCTCAAAAAAGCAGCCGAACTTGCCGACAACCCCGAACTAAAAAAATATCTCAACTTAAGGGCTCAGGCACTGGAAACAGGTAATTACTTTGAAAGCGATATGGCATGGATGGACATGAAGAGTCCTAACATCGATTTCATTGTTGGTCCCATCGAAAGTTACAACGACGACCTGTATGGTTATAAAACTTCATTCGAATCATTTATACTTATTAAAGATCTGGAATGGAGCAAAAAACTTGAGCGCTTTACACAACTTCTTCCCGAAATGCAGAAGTCCTTACCTGTTGATGCCAAATATAAAAAGGATGTCCCCGGAAAAGACAGCGACATTGGCGTTTATTACGCGCTCTTTTATGCAGGCGACTGCAATGCAGGGAGCAAGACAATTGCGATAAACCTTCCTAACGATAAATCGGTAAATGATCGCAAGGGCACACGTAAACTTCAGCTTAAGAACGCTATCCAGGCCAAGTTCGACAAGATACTAGTTCCCATTGCAAATATCCTGATCTCCGAAGATCAGCGTAAACACGTGACATTTGATGCATTTTTTGAACATACAATGTTCCATGAAATCTCTCACGGACTTGGTGTAAGCAAAACTATTAACGGCAAAGGACTTGTTACTGATGGGATGAAGGATATGCATACTGCTCTTGAAGAAGGGAAAGCTGACATTTGTGGTCTGTTCCTGGTAACCAAACTCAATGAAATGGGTGAAATAAAAGGCGAAGATCTGATGGACAATTATGTCACATTCATGGCTGGTTTGTTCAGGTCATCACGCTTTGGCGCTGCCAGTGCACATGGCAAGGCAAATATGGTAGCTTTTAATTATTTCCAGGAAAAACAGGCATTCGTACGTGACCCGAAAACCGGCACTTACAAAGTTGATCTGGAGAAAATGAAAACTGCTGTGAACGATCTTGCCAATATGATAATTGTAATTCAGGGTAACGGTGATTACGATGCGGCAAAGAAACTCATGGATGAAAAAGGAGCAATGACCCCTGTACTTAAACAGGACATTGCACGTATTGCCAAAGCGAACATTCCGAAAGACATTGTTTTTGAACAGGGTAAATCTGTTATGGGCTTAAAATAAAGTAAATATTAGAGTATAAAGTTGATGGGTTGAGCAACTAGTTTGGTAAATGGGCTGTAGTTTTTGGTTATAGCAGCCGGTTTGGTCAAAGGTTTTTTTAACCAACTACCATTTACTATAAACCAAACCAGCCGCTCAACCTTTCAACCTAAAACCAGATTGAGTATGATACAACTATGAAGAGCAGAAATTTTCAGACAACCCAGGCAGTAACAAAATAAATTTTATAATCTCCACTTTATGGCTATCAGTAGTAAAAACGTCAAAATGGTTAAAAATGCGGCAGGAAGAATGGTGCCGCTTGAAATTAACGGTATAAAACAAGTTCCGTATAAAGGAATAGGCAAGTTCAAACCTGACGGACGAAAATATGCGCCCCGAATAGTTTCGTGTGCAGATTATCCTGCCGATGGGAACAAACTTATTATCGGAGGTCTTAAGGAAGCGCTTATCAAATCAGGGCTTAAAGACGGAATGGTAATCTCCACCCACCATCATTTCCGCAACGGCGATCTTATCGCAAACCAGATCTTCGACATTGCTGCAGAAATGGGTATTAAGAACCTCACCTGGGTGCCTTCCGCATCTTTTGAGTGTCATGCTCCCCTTACAAAATATCTCGAAGACGGCACTATACATCACATTGAAGGAAGCATGAACGGTTCTCTCGGGCGCTATACTTCTAACGGGAAAATGAAGGGAGTGGGAATTCTGCGCTCACACGGAGGACGCTATCAGGCCATTCAGGACGGAGATGTTGTAATTGACATTGCAGTAATAGCCGCCCCCACTGCCGATGTATTCGGAAATGCAACAGGGGACCGCGGGCCGGCAGCATGCGGACTTTTAGGCTTTGCTCTTGCTGACTCGCAATATGCCGACAAAGTGATCATAGTAACCGATAATCTCGTTCCGTTCCCATGCTATCCATGGCAGATCCAAGGCAATTATGTTGACTATGTTGTAAAAGTCGACAAGGTCGGTATTCCCGAAAAAATCGTATCGGGCACAACTGAGATAACAAAAAGCCCCGACCGTTTATACATAGCTGAACTCACTGCACGTTTTTGCGACGAAGCAGGGCTTATCCACGACGGGTTCTCATTTCAGGCAGGAGCAGGCGGAACAGCTCTTTCAATCGGTAATTATTTCTCCGACATTTTGCGTGAACGGAAATGGGTAGCTTCATTCGCCCGCGGCGGAAGCAACAAATATCTTGTCAAAATGCTTGAAGAAGGCCTCACTAAATTCATCCTTGACGGCCAGACCTTCGACCTTGAGGGCGTCCGTTCGATGCGCGAGAACTGGAATCATGTTAATACCAGCCCGTTTACAAGTTACAACTATCACGGAAAAGGAAATTTTGCAGCCCTTGTTGAGGTAGTAATCCTCGGTGCGACTGAAATTGACGTAAATTATAATGCCAATGTCGTAACACATTCAGACGGCGTTTTGCTTCACGGAATAGGCGGATGGCAGAACACACTGTTCGGCAAAACAGTAATACTTCCTGTTCCTCTTTTCCGTGACCGTATTCCCGTAATAATCGATAGCGTAAGCACAATATGCGGCCCGGGCGAACTGATAGACGTCGTTGTTACCGAACGCGGTATAGCAATAAACCCTCTGCGCGCTGACCTCATAAAGAAAACTAAGAAAAGTAAACTTCCCATTTTCAGCATTCAGGAACTTAAACAGGAGGCGGAAAAGTATTGCGGAAAACCAGATAAGCCTCGTTTCGGTGACGATATTGTTGCTATTGTAAAATGGGTGGACGGAACTGTTATTGATACTATATATAATGTTGTATAGTTGCTTTTCCCATTACACAATATAAAGGCAAAAAACCAAAATTTTTAAGACCCAAACTCCAAGACTCAAGAACCAAATTCCAAGGTAGCTTACTTGGGGCTTTAGGCTTGGAATTTTAGACTTGGGGCTTTATTTATTCCCCCATATCCATTATTTCAGTATCGTTTTCCGGTCGTGAACCACGGCGGTCTTTCTGCTTTATTCCTTCGTTGATCCTGTAAGTTAAAGTAATATATGCCACACGGGTCTCACGCTTGAATTCCATTAAGCCAACAAGATTTGGCTCAGTTGTTTTCACTCTGAATATCATCGTGTTAAAAATGTCGCTTATTCTGAATGAAAGTGATAGTTTGCGGTCGAGAAAATCCTTGCGCAAAGCTGCATCCACTGTCCAGAAGCCTTCCCGTATAGATTGCGGAATGACACTT
>CAZEWB010000131.1:0-8096 GCA_964515655.1 uncultured Bacteroidales bacterium | reverse complement strand
TGTGTTGGGTGTGTTTGGTGTGTTTTTTTTGAATGTAACAACCTAAGACAAAACAGATTATTACATTCAGGAAAAATTTCAACATTAACGATAAAAAATCGGTTTTGGTTTTGCCCGATGAAAATAATAACCTATATTTGTCGTCCCGAAATTTGAAGGACTTCGACGTTCTAAATGTATCTGCGCTAAGTACTTATGAGATTATGAGAGCTCAGAAACTTTTGGTATTCGAAAGTTCATTAGGAATTCTGGAAAACAATTTTTAGAAATTTTGAGCATTATGGACATTATTATAAGACCATTGGTAACCGAAAAAATGAACCCCCAGGGCGATAAGCTTGGGAAATTTGGTTTCATTGTTGCAAAAAATGCGAACAAGCTGCAAATAAAAGCAGCTGTTGAAAAGATGTACGGGGTTAAGGTAATAACCGTTAACACGTTCATTTACGGAGGAGAGCCAAAATCGCGCTTTACCAAGACCGGCATTATAAGCGGCCGTACCAACAGTTACAAAAAGGCCGTCGTTACGCTGGCCAAAGGTGAAAAAATTGATTTCTACAGCAATATCTAGTTTACAATGGGCATCAAGAAATTTAAACCGGTTACACCCGGACAAAGAAAAAAGATTATCAGCTCTTTCGAAGAGATCACAGCTTCGAAACCCGAGAAATCGCTGGTAGTTTTCAAAAAGAGCACAGGGGGCCGTAACAATTCCGGTAAACTTACCACCCGTTATGTAGGTGGTGGTCACAAAAAAATGTTACGTCTTATTGACCTCAAACGTGATAAGGACAATATCCCCGGAACAGTTAAGACAATCGAATACGATCCAAACCGCACAGCACGCATTGCCCTTGTCTTTTACAAGGATGGTGAAAAACGCTACATTTTGTCACCTCAGGGTCTTAAGGTAGGCCAGATTGTTCTTTCAGGAGCAGAAGTTGCGCCAGAGATCGGAAACTGTATGCCTTTATCAGCAATTCCCCTGGGAACAAGCGTACACAACATCGAAATGCAACCGGGAAAGGGAGGTCAGTTTTCACGCAGCGCCGGTAGTTTTGCAGTACTTGCAAACCGCGAAGGCCGCTACGCTATCCTTAAGATGCCCTCGGGCGAAACCCGCAAGGTTCTTGTTACATGCCGCGCTACCATTGGTATCGTTTCTAACCAGGAACATAACCTTGAAATGCATGGTAAAGCAGGACGCAACCGCTGGCTTGGCCGTCGTCCCCGTAATCGTGGTGTTGCAATGAACCCCGTAGATCACCCTATGGGTGGCGGTGAAGGTAAAGCTTCAGGCGGTCATCCGCGTTCACGTAACGGCTTGTACTCAAAGGGCCTTAAGACGCGTGCACCCAAAAAACAGTCAACTAAACTTATTCTCGAACGCCGTAAAAAATAAGAAGATATGAGTCGTTCCATAAAAAAAGGACCTTACGTTCACTTTAAACTCGAACAAAAAGTGAAGTCAATGATCGAAAGCGGTAAAAAAACCAGCGTAAAAACATGGTCACGGGCTTCAGTAGTAATACCCGATTTTGTCGGTTTCACTTTTAATGTACATAACGGCAACAAATTCATACCTGTTTATATTACCGAAAATATGGTAGGGCATAAACTGGGCGAATTTGCACCCACCCGCACTTTCCGCGGACATGCAGGCAGTCGTAAAAAATAATTTAACGTATCATGGGAGCAAGAAAGAGGCTTAGAGCCGAAGAAACAAAAAAGGAAAAGAAGGAAAAATCCTTTGCTATATTGCGGAATTGTCCTACTTCAGTTCAGAAAATGAGACTGGTAGCAGATAATATCAGAGGTATGGATGTCAATAAAGCTCTGGGGCTTCTGAAATATACAGGAAAAGCACCGGCACGCACACTGGAAAAACTCCTGATGAGCGCCATTTCAAACTGGCAGCAGAAAAACGAAGGTGTACGCCTTGAAGACAGCAAACTTTTTGTAAAGGAAGTTTTTGTTGACGGCGGCCGTATTTTAAAACGCCTGCGCCCGGCCCCTCAGGGCAGAGGTTACAGGATTCATAAACACTCTAACCACGTTACAATAGTTCTCGGAAGTATAAACGAAAAACAAAACGATAATAATTAATGGGACAAAAAGTTAATCCTATAAGCAACAGGCTTGGAATTATCTACGGATGGGATTCCAGTTGGTACGGTGGAAAAAAATACGCCGACAAAATATTGGAAGATTTTCGTATCCGTAAATATCTGAATACCCGTCTTTCAAAAGCAAGTCTTTCGAAGATCGTAATTGAACGGACACTTAAGCTTATCACTATCACTATACACACTGCACGTCCTGGTATCATTATTGGCCGCGGAGGTCAGGAAGTCGACAAGCTTAAGGAAGAACTGAAGCAGATAACCGAAAAGGAAGTCCAGATCAATATCTTCGAAGTAAAACGTCCCGAACTCGATTCTGTTCTCGTTGGCAGTAATATAGCACGCCAGATCGAAGGCCGCATTTCGTACCGCAGGGCTATCAAAATGTCTATCGCCAGTGCAATGCGCATCGGAGCTGAAGGCATTAAAGTACAGATATCCGGTCGTCTTAACGGAGCTGAAATTGCCCGTAACGAAACTTTCAAAGAAGGCCGTATTCCTCTTCATACTTTCCGCGCTGACATCGACTATGCTCTCTCAGAAGCTATGACAAAAGTAGGACTTCTTGGTATCAAGGTATGGATATGCAAAGGCGAGATCTACCACAAACGCGACCTTTCTCCCAACTTCGAAGCACAGGCCACAAAAGCAAAACCCAAGGGTTTCTACAAAAAAAGAAAGAATTAACACGTTCAAAATAATATAACCCATGTTACAACCTAAAAAGACCAAATACAGAAGGCAGTTGAAGGGCAAAATGAAAGGCAATGCTCAAAGAGGCAATCAGCTTGCTTTTGGTTCGTTCGGTATAAAAGCTCTGGATTCGACCTGGATCACAGCACGCCAGATTGAAGCAGCACGTCAGGCTACCACCCGTTTTATGAAACGTGAAGGTCAGTTATGGATCAGGATATTCCCCGACAAGCCCATCACCAAGAAACCTAACGAAGTACGTATGGGTAAAGGTAAGGGCGCTCCCGAAGGATTTGTTGCTCCGGTAACTCCCGGAAGAATACTCTTCGAAATTGATGGCGTTCCCTTAGATATAGCTAAAGAAGCACTCCGTCTCGGCGCTCAGAAACTGCCCATCCTCACCAGGTTTGTCAAACGTCGTGATTATGTTGAATAAAATGAATCAATAGAAATGAAAAAGGCAGAAATCAAACAATTAACCAATAAGGAACTCAACGAAAGAATTATCGATGAGAAAGAACTCCTTTCAAAACTTAAGATCAACCACACTATTTCTCCTTTGGATAATCCTATGAAAATAAAATCCATCCGCAGAAGTATTGCACGGCTCAATACAGAAATACGCAAACGTGAACTCGAAACAAAATAACAGTACATGGAAACCAGGAACTTCAGAAAAGAAAAAACAGGTGTTGTTGTCAGCAATAAAATGGAAAAGTCCATTGTTGTAATTGTTGAAAGAAAGGAAAAACACCCTATATATAAGAAATACGTCAAGAAGACGACTAAATTCACTGCTCATGACGAGAAGAACGAATGCAATATCGGTGATACCGTTCGCATTATGGAAACACGTCCTTTGAGCAAGAATAAGTGCTGGCGTTTGGTTGAAATTATTGAAAGAGCTAAGTAATTATGATACAGCAAGAGACAAGGTTAATAGTTGCAGATAACAGCGGAGCCAAGGAAGTCCTTTGCATCCGTGTGTTAGGCGGTACAGCCAGAAGGTACGCCAGCATAGGCGATACTATTGTGGTAAGCATCAAGACTGCAATTCCTGCTTCAGAAGCAAAAAAAGGTACAGTAAGTAAAGCAGTTGTTGTGAGGACAAAAAAAGAAATACGCCGTCCCGACGGTTCGTATATCCGTTTCGATGACAACGCATGTGTTTTACTGAATCCCACAGGAGAAATCAGAGGAACCCGTATTTTCGGTCCCGTTGCCCGCGAACTTCGCGACAAACAATACATGAAAATTGTTTCACTGGCGCCGGAAGTACTTTAAAACAAACAAGACTATGCGTAAAAAATACCACATAAAGAAAGGTGATACAGTGATGATTATCACCGGAAATGATAAGGGCAAACAAGGCCGGGTGCTGGGAATAATCACCAAGAAAGACAAAGCAATTGTTGAAGGTATTAATCTTATTTCTAAGCATACCAAACCCAACGCTACTTCACCTCAGGGTGGCATTATCAAGAAAGAAGCTCCCATACATGTTTCAAATCTTAAACTTGTTGACACCTCAAACAATCAGCCTACCCGTACCCGCAAAGAGAAAAACGAAAAAGGCGGAAGTGTACGTATTTCAAAAAAAACAGGAGAGGAGATTAAATAATGGAAAAATATATCCCCACACTTAAGATCCGTTACAAAAACGAAGTTATCCCTGCTTTGATGAAGCAGTTCAATTATAAGAATGTGAATCAGGTCCCCAAAATTGAAAAGATCATCGTCAACCAGGGCGTAGGTGCGGCTATTGCCGATAAAAAAATGATTGAGAATTCCATTACGGAGATCACAAACATTACCGGGCAGAAGCCAATATCCACAATGTCCAAGAAAGACATATCGAACTTCAAACTACGTAAAGATGTTGCCATTGGGGTAAAAGTCACACTTCGTCAGGAACGTATGTATGAGTTCATGGAACGTCTTATAAATATTTCCCTGCCACGCATACGTGACTTCAAGGGAGTCGACAATAAATTCGACGGTCGGGGGAACTATACTCTCGGTATTAAAGAACAGATCATTTTCCCTGAGATAGATATTGATAAAATATCAAAGATCAGCGGACTTGAAATAACATTTGTAACATCAGCAAAGACCGATGAAGAAGCATTGGCATTGCTGAAAGAATTCGGCGTCCCGTTTAAAAAACTAAAAAACTGATTACTTATGGCAAAAGAATCAATGAAAGCCCGTGAAGTAAAGAGGAAAAAACTTTGCGATAAATATGCAGCAAAAAGAGCAAAACTCATTGCCGAAGGCGATCGTATCGGCCTTCAGAAGTTACCTAAAAATTCCTCAAAAGTAAGGCTTCACAATCGTTGCTCTCTTACCGGAAGGCCCAAGGGTTACATGAGGCAGTTCGGTATCAGTCGTATTCAGTTTCGCGAAATGGCAGCAGCCGGTCTTATTCCCGGTCTTAAAAAAGCAAGTTGGTAAAAAATAATATCTGAGAAAGCATGGATCCTATTGCAGATTTTCTGACACGTATTAGAAACGCCGTCCAGGCACGGCACAGAATGGTAGAAATACCCGCTTCGAACATTAAAAAAGATATAACCAAGATCTTATTTGATAAAGGTTATATACTTAATTATAAATTTGAAGATGAAGGCCCCCAGGGTAATATAAAGATCGCTCTGAAGTACGACCCTGAATCAAAACAGCCTGCTATCCGCAAGATCACCCGGATAAGCAAGCCCGGTCTTCGCCATTATACAAATGTTAAAGAAATGCCCCGGGTTCTTAACGGACTCGGAATAGCCATTGTCTCAACATCGCAGGGCGTAATGACGGATAAAGAAGCCCGTACTAAAAAAATCGGCGGTGAAATTTTGTGTTACATTTATTAATAACTGAGTCATGTCACGAATCGGAAATCTTCCCATAAGCATACCTAAAGGGGTAACAGTTACGCTCTCGAAAGAGAATCTGGTAACAGTAAAAGGCCCTAAAGGGGAACTTAAACAACAGGTAAATCCTGCAATTAAGATTGTAAATGAAAATGATCTGGTAAAATTTGAACGTCCGAACGACGAAAAGGAAATGCGTTCGATGCACGGCCTTTACAGGTCTCTTGTTCACAACATGGTCGTTGGTGTATCAGAGGGTTTCATAATTCAACAGGAAGTTGTCGGCGTCGGCTACAAAGCCGAATCAAACGGACAGATTCTTACTCTTTCGCTCGGATATTCCCACGAAATTGTATTTGAAATACCAAAGGAAGTAAGTGTGGAAGCAAAAACAGAAAGACGCGCCAACCCTATCATTACATTAAAAAGTAACGACAAGCAGCTCGTGGGCCAGGTCGCAGCCAAGATCCGCTCACTGCGCGAACCCGAACCTTATAAAGGTAAAGGAATCAAGTTTGTCGGCGAAGTTCTCAGAAAGAAAGCAGGAAAATCAGCTAGTGCCAAGTAAAAATAAAGTATATGTCGTTCAATAAAATTGCAAGGCGGGAAAAAATCAAGAAAAGTGTCCGTAAAAGAGTATACGGATCAACCGCCAAACCCCGTTTGTCTGTTTTCAGAAGCAATATTCATATATCTGCTCAGATCATCGACGATATCAAGGGGATCACCCTTGCTTCTGCTTCTTCTGAACTGAAAGAGATTGCTGAAAAGAAGGCAACAAAGATTGAAAAAGCAGCTCTTGTCGGTAAGATTCTGGCTGAAAAAGCAAAATCTGCAGGCGTTGAAACCGTTGTTTTCGACCGCAACGGATTTTTATATCACGGTCGGGTTAAATCGCTGGCAGACGGTGCCAGAAAAGGCGGATTAAAATTTTAAGAATTATGGCAGTCAATATCAGAAGGGTTAAAACAACCGATATCGAATTAAAGGACAGGTTAGTGGCAATTAACCGCGTTACCAAAGTAACAAAGGGCGGACGTCATTTCAGTTTCGCGGCTATTGTTGTGGTAGGTAACGAAAATGGCATTATCGGCTTCGGTCTTGGCAAAGCCAACGAAGTCACAACCGCAATATCAAAGGGGATCGAAGATGCCAAGAAGAACCTAATCAGGGTTCCTATTCTTAATCACACAATACCTCACGAACAAACGGCCAAGTATGGTGGTGCGGAAGTATTTCTGAAACCTGCATCTCATGGTACGGGCGTTGTTGCCGGAGGCGCTATGCGTGCCGTTCTCGAAAGCGTTGGGATCAAAAACGTTCTGGCAAAATCCAAGGGCAGTTCAAATCCCCACAATCTTGTTAAAGCTACCGTTGAAGCATTGGTCAGCATGCGCGATGCATACACTGTTGCCCATCAGCGCGGTATTGCAGTAAATAAAGTATTTAACGGTTAATATACGGATTATGGCCAGGATAAAAATCAAACAGATAAGAAGTAAAATCGGGTGTTTACCTGCACAGAAGAAAACCCTCGAAGCTCTCGGTCTCAGACGCATCAACTGTGTTGTTGAGCACGAAAAGACTCCCCAGATCATTGGTATGATCAAAATAGTACATCATTTGGTTGTTGTTGAAGAATAAAATTTTGTAAAATGGATTTAAGTTCGTTGAAACCGGCCGAAGGCTCGGTAAAAAAAGAAAAGAAACGCGTAGGTCGCGGTCAGGGTTCCGGTAAAGGCGGTACTTCCGCACGTGGCCATAAAGGGGCTAAATCGCGTTCCGGATACAAAAAGAAAAGAGGCTTCGAAGGCGGTCAGATGCCTTTGCAGAGAACCTCTCCGAAATTTGGATTTAAGAATGTTAACCGCAAAGAGTACTTGGTTGTCAATCTTTCCGATCTTCAGGCGCTTGCCGAAAAACATAATATTTCCGACATTACTCCTGAAGTAATGTTCGAAAACGGACTTGTTCAAAAAAATAAGATGATAAAGATCCTTGGAAAAGGCACATTGAAATCAAAATTAAATGTTACTGCAAATGCTTTCAGCGAAACGGCAAAAAAAGCAATAACAGACGCACAAGGAACAGTGAACATTATTTAACCTGTAAGGTGAATGAAAAAACTGATTGATACTATAAAGAATATCTACAAGATAGAAGAACTGAGGCAAAGGATCGGCTTTACCCTTGGAATTCTTCTTATTTACAGGCTGGGTTCCTTTGTTGTTTTACCCGGAGTAGACCCTAACATGCTTCAGAATCTCCAGAAACAAACAGCCGACGGAGTTATGGGCCTGCTTGATATGTTCTCGGGCGGCGCATTTTCAAATGCATCCATTTTTGCACTGGGGATCATGCCTTACATCTCTGCTTCGATCGTGATCCAGCTTCTTGGTATGGCAGTTCCTTA
>CAZEWB010000130.1:0-8096 GCA_964515655.1 uncultured Bacteroidales bacterium | reverse complement strand
TCCCTATGTTTACATAGGCGGCGAGTTCACTCTTGCCAACGGTTTAACAGTAAGTAACATTTTCAGGAAAAATGGTACCGTATGGGAAAATATGAACGGCGGGGTCAACGGACCTGTTTATTCAATAGACATCAGGAACTTTGTTTTTACCGGCGGAAAATTTTCTTTGGCCGGAACGACTACTGTAAGTAATGTTGCCACATGGAACGGAACCGCCTGGGCCGCTCTTGCCGATGGCCTTAATGACACTGTTTATACTGTCCGCTTTACGATTACCGGGCTGTATGCGGGCGGTGCATTTACTCAATCAGGAACTACTAACTGCAACCGGGTTGCAATGTATGATGCGGGCTTATGGAAACCATTGGGAAACGGGTTCGACAATTCTGTATACACTCTTGCAATATCCGACAACCTTATATATGCCGGAGGTCTTTTTCAGAATTCAGGTATTACACCCGTCAGCAGAATAGCAAAATATGCCAATAATCTGTGGAATCCTTTGGGTGACGGTGCAAATGCATCTGTTAAATCTGCAGCATTGCTGGGGTTCGATCTGTATTGCGGCGGAGCCTTTACCCAGGCGGGAAGCAAACCTGCAAATTATTTCAGCCGCTACGGAGCTGATCCGGTTGTAACATATCAGCCCCAGAATATAGTAATTTGCGAAGGCGAATCTCTGGAGATCGGCCTGGAAATATGGAGCAGCGAAGCCGTAACTTATGTATGGAAAAGGGACGGCAATATTGTGACCGCACCCAACAACGATACGTTGGTCATAGACCCGGTCCAGATTTCAGATGCCGGGACCTATACCTGCGAAATGACCAATATTTTCGGCACAACAATAACAGCAAATATCCTGGTTACTGTTAATGCATTGCCTGTAATTACCCTTAATCCGGCCAGTGCAACGCTTTGCCAGGGCGACAGCATTACATGGCAGACAAATGCAACATCGTGGTTATCAGTTGTGTATACATGGTATCAGGATGGAACACCAATTTCGGGCGTAACAGTTCCCGAACTTGTTATTAACGGTGTTGTTCCTGCCGATGCCGGAACTTATTATGTTGAAGCAACGAATTCCTGCGGAACAGATGTTTCACCAAACTTCACTCTTGTGGTCAACACTCTTCCGACGGTTACGATGGGAGGACTGAATCCCACTTACTGCTTTACCGGCGCCTCCGATACGGTTGTGGTTACTCCTTCGGGTGGAGTTTTGTCGGGACCTAACCTCACCGGAAATGTTTTTACTCCATACGGACTTGTAGGCGACCATACATATTCATATACATACACTGACGTTAACGGTTGTTCTTCGACGGCAGAGTATATGATACATGTTTTTAACCCAACGCCTGTTACAATTTCCGGGTACGAAGTATTCTATTGCCTTGCCGCACCCGGCGATACCATACAGGGATCACCCGCAGGCGGTTATTTTACAGGAGCACTGGTCAACGATTCAATTTTCAGTCCGGCCAGCGCAGGCGAAGGCACTTTCGACATTTCGTATTACTATGTTGACACAAACAGTTGTATCAACGGAGACACCGTTCCGATTGTGGTAATGCAACAGGTTGCGTTTACCTATATTAATCTTGACTCCGTTCTTTGTAATAATGAATACCCATATACCATAACGGTATTTCCGCCTAACGGAACCTTTACGGGTACCGGAATAATAAACGGGAACCAGTTCGATCCTATAGCTGCGGGACTGGGGACGCATACGGTTACTTATGTGTTCGATGATCCGTGGGGCTGTTCGGGAACAGATAATATTACAATGGAAGTAATACAGGGACCTCATGCTACCATTACCAATCTGCCTATTAATGTCTGTAATAATGCTACTCCTTTTGTTCTGAACGGAATACCTGCGGGCGGCGACTATGCCGGTTTCGGTGTTACCGATTCGCTTTTTACTCCTTCGGCCTTATCGCCCGGTCTTACTTCAGTTTTTTATTACGTTACCGACTCTAATGATTGTATGGACACTGCGGCAGTTGTTACACAAATATTGTTTGTTGAAACTGCTTTTATGACAGGGCTTCAGCAATATTATTGTCAGAATGAACTGAACGACACATTGGACGGAATTCCTGTGGGTGGCGATTTCGTGGGACCCGGCGTTACGGGAAATATATTTTCGCCGCTTGATGCAGGCGCAGGAGATCACACCATAATGTACATTTATCAGAACCCCAACGAATGTCTCTCGATAGATAGTGTTGATATTTCCGTATTCGAAAATCCTGATATTACCGTAGGCAGCGACACTACAATTTGCGAAGGAGAATCCGTTGATATTACAGCTACATATGATTTGCTAAATGAATTATACTGGAGTACCGGCGATTCCACTGCAACCATTACGGTACAAACAACCCACAGCACCCCGGTGATAGCAACCGTTTATGACGGTATGTGTTTTAATGCAGATACGCTTGAGATCACGGTTAATCCTGTACCCGGCATTGATCTTGGAGATACAATGAGCTGTTGCAACTCGGGTCAGCTGATAGCGCCGGGCGGAATGGACGCGTATTTATGGTCAACAAGCGATACCGATTCCACACTTAATGTTAATACGACTGACTATTATTCTTGTATAATTACTAACAGTTACGGTTGTACAAACTCAGATACTGTTTATGCCGAAGTCCTTGTCGGGCCTGTTGTTGAACTGGGCATTAACAGGGTTATTACAACCGACGACGTTATTACTTTTGTCGTTGATCAGGGTTATGACTTATACGAGTGGAGCGACTTAACATCAGATTATGTTATGACATTCGATGGCGGGGTTTACGGGACGGGTGTGTTTACAGTAACGATATTTGTTCAGAACAACAACGGATGCTACGATACCGACACTGTTCTGGTAACTGTGAACCCGGGTATTTTTGTTGAATCATCGTTATATGATGCACAGGTAAAACTTTTCCCAAATCCAGCATCAATGTTTGTGAATTTTGACTTCGGCGAACTTCAGCCTCCCGATCAGATCCGCGTATGTGACGTTACCGGGAAGGAATCACAGGTAATTTCCATTAATACCGCAGACGTGCCCGGAACCATTGATATCAGTCGGCTTGCAAGCGGTTTATATGTTGTTCATTTTTATTTCGGCAACACTTGTGTAACTAAAAAATTGTTAGTAAAATAGCAGATTGTTTTGTATTACCTCCTCCATAAAGTGCGGTGCGCGGATTTTCGTTGCCGCACTTTTATTTAAGAGTCTTGTATGAAAATTGGTAACATCGAATTCAGGGACAAAGCTCTTTTTCTTGCTCCGATGGAGGACATTACCGATGCCGTTTACCGCAAGATGATTAGCCGTTTCGGGGGAACTGACCTTATGTTCACCGAGTTCATCTCTGCCGACGGACTCATAAGGAACGGAAAAAAAAGCCTGCAGAAACTTCTTATAGGTAGCGACACAAAGCCTATTGCTATTCAGATATACGGTCACGTAATTGAACCCATAATTAAAGCTGCTAAGATGGCCGAAGAGGCCGGAGCCGATCTTATTGATCTGAACTTTGGCTGTCCTGTTAAGAAAATTGCAAATCGTGGCGCCGGCTCAGGAATGTTGCGCAATGTTCCGCTGATGCTTGAGATGACAGAAGCTGTTGTTGAATCGGTAAAAACTCCCGTTACTGTTAAAACGCGCCTTGGCTGGGACGAGAACAGTAAGATCATTACAGAAATTGCACCGCAACTTCAGGACTGCGGAATAAAAGCCCTTACCATTCATGGGCGCACCCGTGCACAGATGTACGTGGGAAAAGCCGACTGGACGCTCATCGGAGAGGTTAAAGCAAATCCCGCCATTACAATTTCCATAATCGGAAACGGTGATGTTGACTCGCCGGAATCAGCAAAAGAACATTTCGAAAAATACAAAGTTGATGCAATAATGTTAGGCCGTGCATGTGTTGGCCGTCCCTGGTTATTTAAACACATTCGCCATTATCTAGATACCGGAGAAGTTTTAGCGGAACCGACCCTGTCAGAAAAAGTAAATTTCGCAAAAGAACAGCTACAGTTATTTATCGAAGACAAAGGCGAGTGGCGTGGCATAATTGCTATGCGCCGTCACTTTGTGCATTTCTTTAAAGGCCTGCAGGACTTCCGCGAAACACGGACACGGCTACTCCGCTCAAACAGCGCCGAAGAGAATTTCAGCATTCTGGATGAGATAGGGGAGAGGTTCTTATAAAAGCCCCAAGTCTTAAGCCCCAGGAACCAAGCCCCAAGGCCATCCCCTTGGAATTTGGGTCTTGGCTCTTGGGTTTTGGGTCTTCCAAGCAAGTTGTTCACTGCAGAAACAATATCTCCACCCTCCGGTTCTCCCTTGCCTTCCACTCCACATCTTCTAGCGGCCACAAGGGACTGTTTTTTCCGGAGCCGATAAAAGTTATACGTGATGATGCAATACCTTTCCTGATAAGGTAAGAGTGAACAGCAGCAGCTCTTTTGTAACTGATCTCGAAGCAATAATTCTCGCTGCCCTTCATGTCGCTGTGGCCCACGATCATGATCTTTTGTTTGGGATTTTTCTTAAGGTAAGCGACCATAACGTCCAGTTTTTTCTTTGAATCCGGCAGAAGCTCCGATTTGTTGAAATCAAAAAGGGCAATGGTCTGGCTGGCTATTACCGGCTGGTTATTCACAAAAAAACTGCTTGATTGCGACTCAATTCCTTCCTGTTCTATTTTTTCGATGTTGAGAGTATCGTTAATATAAGCGGTGGTTATTGCAGTCTCAAGGTTTTCGGCATTGTCATTGTAAACAAGTTCTATTGTCCTGTTCCCCGGAAGGTCGGAAGGCCTGTATATTATTTCGTAATAATTGTGATAAAGATGTTCGAGTTCTGCAAACACTTTTTCAATGTCATCGGCCTTTTTCAACTGATAATAATTTCCACCCGACATTCCGGCCAGCGCCTCCATTAGCGGCGTGTTGGCCTGTCCGGCAAAATCTATGGTTGTGATTTTTATCCTGTTCTTTCGGGCTTCCTTTATTACTTCTGCAGCAAAGGTGTAATACATTCCCCAGTATGCAAAGGACGAATTCTCGTAACCGTCGGTCATCAGTATAAGATGTTTTTGTCTTGAGGAATCAGTAAGCAATCTCATTCCTGCATCTGCAGCAGCATACAATGCCGTGCTTCCGCCAAAAGTTTTTCCGTCATCGAATGGGATGCTGTCGAGCAGTATGGAGCTTTCTTTCATTATTGGTGATTCAGTAACAATCTTGTCATCGAATCTCACTACGCCCACCTTGTCCTCGCTGAATTTATTTTTAATAAAAGTTTTTGTTGTTTTGTCGAGCTTGTTGAAATAACTGCACATCGAGCCGCTGTAGTCGAGCACCATTGAGATGTCGTTAGGCGGACTTTGCATCGTCCTTATTTCGGTAACTTTAAAATCGTTTACCGGTACCCGTTGTTCTTCAACAGTTTCGATTATTGTTTTGAAAAATTTCCTAGCTTCGTATTCCGAACAATAAGGCGGGGCAAGGCCTGTGATGTAATTCCCCGAAGTATCGGTAACCATTATTTTCAACTTTATTTCATCGGGAAATTTAGTCCAGTCGGCGGCAAAAATATCAAAAACGAGTTTTTTCCCCGAAGGAAGGCTCACGTAACTTTTTGACCCCTTTATATAATTTGTGCGTATTACCGAAACAGTAACGGCCTCGTTTATTACTGTGTCCTCGCCTGTTTTGGTCTTTTTATGCGCTGCAAAACGGTATCTGGTGGTTTTTATCGGGGATATCTTAAAAGATCCATATGCGGTCAGATTGGTGTCGACGTTTTCAATCGAAACACGGGTGGCATTTTCGAAACTCCATTCAAGATAACCCGATTCCCCCGGCCTCAGGCTTTTGGGCCCGCCCGCATAATCGCCAATAATGGTCACTCTTACAGAATCAGAATCGCAATAGTTATTTTTATTGCAGGCTCTTAAAACATACGTTGTGGGCTTCGACGGTGTAACAATAAGCGAGTCCCATAAACGCAGATATGAGTCCTCATTCATAATTTCTACTTTGCTTACATTCTGGACATTCCACGACAAAACACATTGCGACTTGGGGTTTATGGATGCCGGAGCTTTAAAAAAGATTATTTCGGGTTTCTTTACGGTTACTTTGATCGTTCGTTTCGAGGTCTTTTTTTTGCCGCTTAAAGTCAGCAGATACTTTGTTGAGATCTCGGGCTTAACGTATATTGTTCCTTTAAGACCGCGCATTTTACCAAGTCCGGAAATATTTACTGTATCATTTTTTCCGGCCCTTTTAATATCCCAGATGAGATTAACAGAATCACCAGCTTCTATAGTCCTGGCTGATGCCCTGAAACTGATTACCTGTGCTTTTGAAATACCGGCAAGAGAAAATAAAATGACAAGAAGTAATATAATTCTTAATAAAAAGCCCGACCCGCTGTTTTTCCTGATGAGATACATTGTTATACTCCCCTGAATATCTAACGGTAAAGTTATGAGTTATATTATCTTTTAAAGAAAGAGAATAGAAATTATTTCCCGCAGATCTCGCAGAAATTCGCAGATTTTTTTCTGCGTTAATCTGCACATTCTGCGGGAAAAAAATAGGAGAAAGATGTATTTGTGTATGCTTATAACATAGCCACCTTAAATCCCGTTTATAAAATGTAACTTTGTTTAAAATAAAACAGATGCGGATATCCTGTCTATTAATGATACTTTTTATTCCTGTGCTGAATTATAGTCAGGCTATCGAAAAGGACGCCTATGATGCCCTAAATACCGAAAAGCAGGCAGGCGTGAACGTAAACCCCGATTGTTTTTTATTATTAGACAGCATTTTCAGAGAGGCAGACACAATAACTATTCCCGTACAGTTCGACAGTGCTGCAGTATTAACCGTCTGCAGAAGCATAAGCAGTATTTTAAAAGATAAGTTTCACTTTAAATACAATCTTGTTCAAACTTTTTCTGTTGCATTAATGAACAGGGATCTCGACTGCAATTACTACAGCCTTATTTTTTACACTTTCTTATGCAAAAAGAAAAATCTTCCAGTTTATCCCATAATGGTTCCCGGCCACATGTTCGTACGCTGGTATCTGTCCAAAGGGTCATACATAAATTATGAGACCACCACGACCGACGCGCCCGACGATGAATATTACCGTACATCTTTTAAAATACAGCAGCAGACCGAGAAGTCATGCCTTTACCTCTGTCCTCTCAGCGATTCCAGGATGACGGCAATTCACCTTGCCGAACTCGCCTACGATGTTGCCGACACAAACACCAACCGCAGCATAGCGCTTTGCCGCGAAGCGCTTAAACTGGACACAATGTCGTTCCATGTTTATAACAACATCAGCAATTCGTATTATTTTAAAGACATGCAGGACTCGTCGGATTATTTTTTTGAGAAAGCAAGGTCGCTCGATTCTCTTAACTATACGATTTATTCAAACCGTAGCGAAATATACATAATTAGAGAAAAGTATGACGAAGCCCGCAGGTATCTTGCAAAGGCAATAAAGATCAATCCCGACGACCCCATGCTTTATATGTACCGTTGCTACTCGTATCTGAAATCGAAGGACCTCGAAAATGCGATGACCGATTTCGATCTTGCAAATAATAGAATTGAGAAAAAAACGCTGTTGTCCTTCCTGGTTAATTATCCATTTCTTGCATATCTTGATGGGGAAATAATATCGCTTTACAACGAGCAGGGAAAGTAGTTAATAGTGTGCTGGCATGACCGGGCGACTTTGAGGGCATGTGCGTGGCGTCACCCGGTCAATAGCAAGGGCATTGGTATTGACGGGGTGACACAACCCGCACACCCCAACGCAGTCGCCCCGTCATGGGTGGGGGCATATAGGGTGAAATGTATAACCTAAATAATTACGTTTTTTTAAAATAAATCTCAAAAAAAATCGTTGAAAACAAGTGTTTTACAATTGCAAAAAAGAAGTAATAATAATCGTTTTAAACGATTTTTTTTGAGATTTATTTTAAAAAAACGTAATTATTTAGGTTATACAAACCACCCCAAACACACCCAACACA
>CAZEWB010000129.1:1286-8112 GCA_964515655.1 uncultured Bacteroidales bacterium | reverse complement strand
TTGTGTTGGGTGTGTTTGGTGTGTTGTTTGTATATGTCAGGTTTTTCATTGCTTTACAATTTTTTTCATCACAACTCCACTTTCTGTCTTTACTCTCAACGTGTAAACTCCGCTTCTTAACTCAGACACATCAATACTGCTGTTTTTATCTGTAAGAGTTTTTGTGGCAACAATTTGCACCTGCATGTTTATTATTTCAATCGTTGTCTTTTCATCGGTGTTTATGTAAACAAGGTTGGTGGCGGGGTTGGGGAAGATGGTAATATCCTGATCGGCATATTTAATTTCAGTATTTACTATATTAAAATCTGACAGAGGGCGTTTGAATATGCCACCTTCGGTACCAGCATAAATATTGGTCTGATCTGTTTCGATTGACAAGATATTGAGATTTACAAGTCCATTATTGTCTATGTACCAGTCGTTTCCGTTTTTTGAATAAACAAAACCTCCCTGTGTCCCGGCAAAAATACATGTATTAATTACCTTAAGGGTTTCTATAAAACGTTCGTTATAATTAGTACTGTTGTATACCTGTATCCATGTTTGACCTTTATCATAAGATCTGAACACCCCGTTCATTCCTCCTGCATATAATACAGAATCGACAACGGCCATTTCATTTATATAAAAACCGGCATATGAGGTGTCCCATGTAGCTCCTGTATCATCGGTAATAAATATCTGTCCCGTAAAAGAAGCTGCTATTACAGATTGACCGATCTTAACAATTGTCTCAATTGAGTTGTCAGAATGAACGGACGGTGTCCAATTTATTCCATTATTGAACGAAATTGAAATTCCCGGTGAAATGGCTGCATATATAATATTACCTTCTGTCATTATAGCATCAATACTTCCGTTCACGTCAGATGGCAGTATTCCGGTCCATGTATTTCCCTGGTCAGACGAACTGAAAATATTTGAATAGTAATTATCAATTCTGGCTCCTGCAAAAATTTCAGAACCATTTGTTGCAAATGCAGAAACATATTTTGAAAAGTTATTATTTGGTATATACCATGTTAAACCATTGTCATTGGTTCTGTAATTGCCAAGTGTCGTACCTGCAATAATGTCATTCCCGGTTGAAGTCATGGAATTACAATTGTATTTAAATAATCCATCGTTAAGATGCACCCATGCTGTTGCAGTGTCCGATAGTATACACACACCTCCCTGTGTTCCTGCAAAAATGTCGTTGCCGTTTACAGCAAAACAATTAATACACATGTTTGTTAAACCATTGTTTTTACTATGCCATGAACCATAATATGCGTTTTTATAATATATCCCATTTGCAGTTCCAATATAATAATTACTATCGCAATATGCTACAGACCTTGCCTTGTATTCAGCAAAAACACTGCTGTATAAAAGTGACCAGTTGTTACCTAAATCTGACGATTTATATGTTACTCCGTAAGAATCTAATATTACAATGTCATTTTTCTCTACCAGTATATCTTTGATATTCATCACAGTTAAGCCATTATTGACTGAGACCCAGCTTAATCCGCCGTTATCTGAACGAATTACTCCGTTGCTACATGTTCCTGCGAAAATAACCCCACCACAGTCAGCCAGACAATTAATAAATAATGTAGGAAGTCCTGCATTGATGTTATACCACGTGTTACCTGTATCAGAAGAAACTAATATCCCGCCATAATATGATACAAAAAGCAGTGAATCATTATAAGTAATAATGTCACTTATATATGGAAATGGTATTCCTACATTAACAGAATCCCAATTAAAACCACCATTATCAGAACGTAGCAACTGAAATTCTGTACCACTAAAAAGCACATTACCGATTTTTGCAAGACATGTAAACCAGGACAATCCCATACTAGCCCAGTTTTGCCCATAATTAAATGATTCAAATCCGGATGTTACAAGAAAGGAATCGGCAATACCGATTTTATCAATATTACCACCGCAAGGCCCTGTCTGCACCCACTGTGCATTTGCAAAGCAAGTACTGCATACGACCGCTGCAAAAAGAATTAGTTTTTTCATAGCAATGTCTCTTTAAAATTATTTACTATTCCCCAAAAAGCGTGGGTGTCATGCTGAGCCAGCCCGCTACTATACTTTAAAAGCGTAGTAGTTTTTGGCTGTGTCGAAGCATGCGCGGGGGGCAGGTGTGACATCCTTCGACACGGCTGATTAATGTGTGTAGTATCATGAGCATATTGCAGCAGCCGGCTCAGGATGACAGTGTGTTGTGTTGGGATTGTTAGTCTTTTCATTGCTTCACAAATTTTTTCGTTACAATTCCCTTTTCTGTTTTTACCCTCAACGTATACACCCCGCTCCTCAGTTCAGAAACATCTATACTGCTGTTTCTATCTGCATGAGTTTTTGTGGCCACAATCTGCCCCTGCATGTTTATTATTTCGACGATTGCTTTTTCTTCACAGTTTATGTAAACAAGGTCGGTGGCGGGGTTGGGGAAGATATTCAGATTTGCAGTAAAATCGGTTATATTAATTTCAACAAGATCAATTCCGAAATCTAATAAGGGGCGTTTCCATATGCCATAGCCTGCTGTGCCGGCATAAATACAACTATCGTCTCTTCCAATACAGTTAACCGAAGCTGCAGGGAGGCCCTGACTCATATCATTCCAGTCAACACCATTGGTTTTGGTATAGAACACGCCATCGGCAAGCGCTGCAAAAACACAGTCGCCGATAGTTTTCAGAGAATTTACAGTATGTCCATGCAACCCGTTATTACCAATCTGCCAGTTCACACCGTAATTGTTGGTTGTCATTACCGGAGGATTATAAATTCCAAGTCCTGCCATTAAAACAGTATCGTTTGCGGCAAGACTGTTTATATAACCAAATCCTCCAATATTTTGCCATGTGTTTCCATTATCAGTCGACATAAACACTCCAACATCATTAACACCGGCAAAGATGTATCCATTATCATTAATTGTCATTGTGCGAACGTCTGTGGAAGATAATCCATTATTTGCAAAAGACCATGTCTGGCCATTGTCAAGAGACCTTTGAATGCCATGAAATGATCCAATAAATATATTCGAACCATATTTTACAATAGATTCCATTGCATAATACGGAGGCGAACTTAAACTAAAGATCATAGACCATGTATCTCCGAAATCTGAAGATTCATATACTCCATGGTATGTGCCGTAGTATACGTTTAACCCATCTGCTTCCATAGATAATATATCCATATCGGCATTATTATTATTCTTTTGTACCCATGTGTTCCCGTAATCTGTTGTCAGGTAAATACCCGTATTACTTTCACCTGCAAAAAGGCTGTTGCCGATATTCTCAATTGCTTTAAAAGTAAAAGAGTTTATACCGTTACTTTTAGGAACCCAGGTTGTGCTGCTGTCTGATAATAAAAAGACTCCTCCCCATGTCCCAGCAAAGAGATCTGACCCATTTACAGCAAATGAGGTTATATATTTATTTGTTAACCCGGTATTTATTGCAGTCCAGTAATTTCCGTTAATACTCTTATAAACTCCGTTTTCGGTACCAAGGTATACTTTATCTCCACAAGCAAACAATTTTGATATATATGGAGTAAGGCTGTAAACCAAAGTCCAGCTTGTACCACCATTTGTAGATTTAAATATTTTTTGTGTGTTGGGGCCGGTTGAATATAAACTTATACCAGCATATACTCCAACATCATTTGCAACTATTGTTCTTACAGAGAACGAGGTTGTAGGTAACCCGGTATTGACCGGGAACCAACTTGCTCCGTTATCAACTGATTTGAAAATTTTCCCATTATTACTTCCGGCATATATACTCACACTGTCGCATGCTATACAAGAATATATTGAATCAGTAAGTCCATTTGTAATTTGTGTCCACGTATATCCACTGTCGGATGACTTATATATACCCCAATTCATGGCATTATTCAGAATAAAAATATTACTGTCCACAAACATTATTGCCCCGACATCAAAATTATTTGAAGGTAATCCTGTATTAATTGCAGACCATGTTGAACCGTCGTCTGTCGATTTATATACTCCGGAATTTTCAATACCTGCAAAAATTTCATTACCTCGCACAGCAATGCTATATATGTTAGTATAGCCAGGTCCACTAGGTAACCCATTACTAACAGGACTCCAGTCCGAGCCATAATTATCTGACCTAAACATTCCGCCACCTCCCAACGTTCCTGCATAAACAAAAGAGTCACTTACTGCAATAGTAAAAACAAAACCACCATAAAGAGGACACTGCGTCCACTGCGCATTTGCATAGCAAGCGCTTAAAATTATCGTTGCAAAAAGTAAAAGTTTTTTCATTTCAATGTCTCCTATACATTATTTTCAACATAATAAAGCGTGGGTGTCATGCTGAACCAGCCCGCTACAATGTTTTAAGAGCGTAAAAGTTTTTGGCTGTGTCGAAGCATGTGCGGGGGGCAAGTGCGACATCCTTCGACACGGCTGATTAATGTGTGTAGTATCATGAACATATTGCAGCAGCCGGCTCAGGATGACAGTGTGGTGTGTTGGGATTGATAGTATTCTCATTGCTTTACCATTTTTTTCATTGCAATTCCATTATCCGTTTTCACCCTCATCGTATACACTCCGCATCTCAACTCAGACACATCAATGCTGCTGTTTTTATCTGAAAGCGTTTTTGTGGCAACGATCTGCCCCTGCATGTTTATTATTTCGACAGTGGCGTTTTCATCGGTGTTTATGAATAAATTGTCATTTGCCGGGTTGGGGTACACATTTATTCTATCTTCAAAAATATTTCCCTTAACATCCAACCAATCATAGTAATAATAACATGTAGTGTATGATGGATTCTGATAAACTATTGTATCGTTTTTTAAATGACATAATAACTGGTATGAATTACCTCCGACAAAATATGCTTCCCAATGTAAAATTCCGGTTTTACTCCCTATTCCTTCAATCCAGAATTCTGAGGCATATGTAGATGTATCTCCTTGTATGACCGGATTCAGGTGTAATTGCTTTCTGTACACATTTCCTAAATAAACACTGTCTATCTGACTGACTAAAAATGTCATTGGTGTGAGATGGCTATTGTATACGTCACCATATATCCCTGTTGTTTCAATAGTTTCATTCACATTTAATTCAAAATCATAAAGTAAGTATTCCGGTGTTGTATCTGTGCGATAATAAACCTTTTTATCAAATGTTTCCCTGATGAATCCGTATGATTCCCATACATTTTGAAACTCATCTGTCGAACGAAGAACTTTTTTATAACTAAGTAAATCTATTATTGTGTCTCCCCCGAATTTTATATACTCTGTGAAAATAATATAAGATGGCAACTCATGTATTACCGTACTCCATCTTTTTGTTGTATCAATTATTGATTGTGAATTCAATATACCCGACATCAGAGCCACTATTAAAATTAATGTTAGTTTTTTCATAATCTCTTGTATTCAACCAAAACAAAGATACGTTTTTTTATTACATTATTATAATTAAGACTTTACTATATTAAAGTCGCTCACGTGCCGCAAGTGACATTAATTGATTAACTACTGGTTTTTTGTATGACTTATATATCTGTCATTCACAACAGGCGAGCAACAGAGGTACCTCGTCAGTAAAACAATAACATTTATAAAAGATATATACTTAGTTCTTTACACATTTAATGCTAAACCCATCTTTCTTCCTATTTCGACGCTTCCATGTCCCTCCGGGACGATGGAAGGTCGAACAAATCATTACCGACATTCATCGTCCGCAACGCAGCAAGGAAATAGAATCGTCGGTAATTTTTATGAATTCTTATAACTCCAAAATCTCACGTTAATGCATTTTTGTCATATTTTTTTGTAATTTTGTCAGCCCTAATATTAAGATTAGAAATGACAGATATAAATTCTATAAAGCAGCGCTTCGGAATTATAGGCACTTCACCGCAACTGATAAGGGCTATAGACGTGGCTGTTCAGGTTGCGTCAACTGACCTTTCGGTGCTTATAATTGGTGAAAGCGGGACCGGCAAGGAAGTTTTTCCCCAGATAATTCACCAGTTCAGTCCGCGAAAACACGGAGCATTTATAGCTGTGAACTGCGGAGCTATTCCCGAAGGCACTATTGATTCCGAATTATTCGGACACGAAAAAGGCTCTTTCACCGGTGCAACCGACAAGCGCAAGGGATATTTCGAAGTGGCCGACAAAGGCACCATCTTCCTTGATGAAATTGCCGAACTGCCGCTGAGCACTCAGGTGCGCCTCCTGCGTGTACTTGAATCGGGCGAGTTCATGAAGGTTGGTTCATCAACTGCTCAGAAAACAGATGTACGAGTTGTTGCTGCAACTAATGTTGACGTGCAGAGAGCAATAGATAAAGGCGAGTTCCGCGAGGACCTTTTTTACCGCCTAAGCTCAGTTCCAATACGTATTCCGCCTCTCCGCGAAAGGAAGGAAGACATTGAACTACTTTTTAAAAGATTCGCAAACGATTTCTCCGAAAAATACCGCATGCCGCCCATACGTCTCGAAAACGAAGCGCGCGAATTGCTTCTGAGCTACGACTGGCCCGGCAATATACGTCAGCTTAAAAACTTTACCGAACAGATCTCGATAATTGAACAGGAGAGGGTGATCAATGCCGAAACTATTGCTGTTTATCTTCCCGAAAATTCAACCAAACTTCCCGTACTTCTCAGGAACGATCTGGTCGACAACAAGACCTTCAATACCGAACGCGAAATTCTGTACCAGGTACTGTGGGATATGAAAAAAGACATTACCGACCTGAAAAAAAAAACCAAACACACCCAACACA
>CAZEWB010000129.1:0-1276 GCA_964515655.1 uncultured Bacteroidales bacterium | reverse complement strand
AAAACTGGTGAACACAATAATGCAGGAACCGGGATCATTCGAGTCAAGGCCTAGTTTCCACGATCATTCCAGTGATGTAATAATAAAGACCCCGGTTACACAGAAATCTTCCGAAAGTTCAGCAAAATACCCTTCAATCAATGCTCAGGATATTCCCGAAACGGAAATATACGAAGAGAAATCACTTTCGCTCGCAGACAATGAAAAAGACCTGATACGCAGAGCACTCGAAAAGCACAACGGAAGACGCAAGCAGGCAGCGGCGGAACTGGGAATTTCGGACAGAACTTTGTTCAGGAAAATAAAGGAATATGATCTTTAAGAAACTCGAAATCCGAAACTCGAAATCCGAAATCCGAACACGTATGAGTGAAAATAAAAAGGATAAAAAATATGATCTGGAGGAAAGGACTTTTGAATTCGCAAGAGATATAAGAGATTTTTCAAGAAAAGCACCAATGACATTATCTAATTATGAAGACTTTAAACAACTTATAAGAGCAACAGTATCTGTTGGTGCAAATTATATTGAAGCAAATGAGAATGTAGGAGATAAAGATTTTATTTTCAGGATCAAACTTTGCAGAAAAGAGTCAAAAGAAAGTAGATTCTTTTTAAGACTTATCTACATTGATAATAATGAAAAACTTGAAAAAGAAAGGCAAGATTACATTAGAGAAGCAACAGAATTAATGAATATCTTTGGTGCAATAATCAGAAATAAAAAGTAACAAGATAAATGGCAGAAAACAGTCAAAATATCCTCATAACTTGTTCGGATTTAAGATTTCGGATTTATATACATTTTATGAAGAAAACTTTTAACATATTACTTATAACAACCATTCTCTTAGCTTCCGGTTGCAAGATAAACTATACATTTACAGGAGCTTCTGTGTCCCCTGACGTAAAAACTTACAGCGTTGATTTTTTCCCTAATAACTCCCCCTTGTTTCAGCCCACTTTAAGCCAGGTTTTTACCGAAGGATTGCGCGACAAGGTAATGAGCCAGTCGAAACTTACACTTACCAATTCAGGTGGCGATTTGCATTTCGAAGGTGAGATTACAAACTTCAACTCTTCTCCCGTTTCAGTTCAGTCGTCCGAAATGGCTGCAGTGAACCGCCTTTCAATTTCCGTGAAGGTAAAATTCTCAAACAGCAAAGATGAAAAACAGAACTTCGAACAGGTTTTTACGCAATTCGAGGATTATCCCGCATCATCTTCGCTTTCGGATGTTGAAAATGAACTTATAACAAAAATAGTAGCAAAACTT
>CAZEWB010000128.1:6549-8118 GCA_964515655.1 uncultured Bacteroidales bacterium | reverse complement strand
AAAGAATATGTCGAGAAATTTCAGCATGAAAAAAACTTTACAAATATAATAAATGCTGGCTTTTTTACCACAAAGTCGCACAAAGGGTTTTCACTAAGATACACAAAGGAAGTATACGTTAAGCCACAGATTACACAGATTTTCACAGATGATGTTCTTCGTTATTCTGCGTATTCTGCGGGAAACAGGAAGAATGTTTGCGATACGGTTCTTTATGTTCTTCGTTGTAAAAATCAGTACTACTTATAAAAGACACAAAAGAAAATGAGCAGTCGGGAAAGTCGTGAGAAAAATATAACTTTGCAATTCAAAATCTTTTCATGGAAATTCGTACTTATCCTTCACGCTATCTCGAAAAAGCTGTTCAGGCATTTGCAAAACTTCCGGGCATAGGACAAAAAACGGCATTCCGTCTGGTCTTGCATCTGCTTAAAGAAAATCCTTCGGAGATACAGAACTTTACTGCGTCAATAAGCGAACTCAGGGAACACATTAAAATATGCAAACGTTGTCACAATTTATCCGACTCCGATATCTGTAATATTTGCAATAATTCTTCAAGAAATGGTAAACTGCTTTGTGTTGTTGAAAGTTTCAAGGAGGTTATGGCAATAGAAAATACAATGCGCTTTAATGGGCTTTATCATGTTCTCGGCGGTCTCATATCTCCTATGGACGGTATAGGGCCATCGGAACTTAATATTACATCGCTCGAAAAACGTATTCAGGAAGAAGAAGTGAATGAGGTCATTCTTGCCCTGAGTACAACAATGGAAGGCGAAACTACAGGACTGTATCTTTTCCGTAAACTCAGCCATTTAAATACTACGATCACAACTCTTGCACGTGGCGTTTCTGTAGGCGATCATCTTGAATATACTGACGAACTTACTTTAGGTCAGTCGATAATGAACAGGGTGGCGTATAAGGGATAGTCTTCAGTCGGCAGTTGGCAGTCTTCAGTCGGCAGTCCTTAGTCGGCAGTCCTCAATTGTATTTCAGCGAAGCGAATATCGCGAAGCAAATATCAGCGCAGCGAATATCAACTATAGCGCTTCCAGCCCGAATCTTTTACGGAATTCATCGAAATACTGGTAGTTCTCCGAAAAGTACTTGATCTTGTCGGAATCGGTGTAGATAGTCTTTTTATGTTCAGGCTCCACCATATTAAATGTAAAATCATATACCTGCGACCCGAATGCAGATTTGAATTTCAGCCTTAGAACATCAAGATTGCGGATATATTCGCTTTTCTGCATTTCATTTTCAATAGTAATCACGATCTTTCCATCATCGCCTATAACGGGCGGGGTATTCTGCATAGAAACCGAAAGTGAAGGAAGGTTTTCCCTGTTGTCTTTTGCGAAATCTTTCCATAGACTGACAAGGTTTTCTGAATTCCATTCTTTGTGATTTACAGCATCTTTTTCAAATTCAGTTTTTTTTTCCTGACTGTTTTTCTGACTGCTGCCTTTTATGCTGAAAGTCGTTACACCAGGTCCGGAAGCAGCAGATTGTTCATCGGATGATGTTTTTTTCTGACTTTCCTGGGTCGTTTTTTTTTATTTA
>CAZEWB010000128.1:0-6539 GCA_964515655.1 uncultured Bacteroidales bacterium | reverse complement strand
TGTGTTGGGTGTGTTTGGGGTGGTTTTTATTCTGTATTGTACGGTACGTTTTTTTCTTTGACAATACCGGTAGTTGCAGAAACATTTGTGCTGTTTACGGCAGGGGATTCTTTAGTATTTGCAACTGAAGCAGCATCGGGTTGAGCAGTGTCGGAAACGCCGGAGATCCTTACTAAAGTAAGTTCAACCAGCAATCTTTTATTTGAAGATGACTTGTACTGTACGTCGCACTCATTGCAGATCTCAATTGCATTATAAAGGAAACCAAGAGGAAGGTTTTTGGTCTGTGCAAGATATCTTTCCTTGAAATTGTCTCCCACTTCAAGAAGGCGGACTGTTTCGGGGACGCGTGAAATAACAAGATCCCTGAAGTGTTTAATGAGACCGGCGATGAAATACTGAGGGTCAAAACCTCTTGTTATGATCTCATCCAGTATAAGCATAACGTCAGGAACCTGTTTTCTGTATAGCAGTTCGGTCACTCTGAAATAATACTCATAGTCAAGTACGTTCAGGTTTTCAAGCACCTGTTCGTACGTAACGTTTTTACCTGAAAAACTTACTATCTGGTCGAAGATCGAAAGAGCGTCGCGTAGTGCCCCGTCGGCTTTCTGTGCAATTATATTGATAGCAGCGGAATCTATCGTAACACCTTCGTTTTTTGCAACAAAAGAAAGTCGACCTGCAATATCAGAAACAGTGATACGGTTGAAATCATAAACCTGGCAGCGGGACAGGATAGTAGGAAGTATTTTATGCTTTTCAGTAGTGGCAAGAATAAAAATTGCGTGTGCCGGCGGTTCTTCGAGGGTTTTAAGGAAAGCGTTAAAAGCGTTGGAAGAAAGCATGTGAACTTCGTCGATTATATATACGCTGTAATGTCCTATCTGCGGAGGTATCCTTACTTTCTCAATAAGACTGCGAATGTCTTCAACAGAGTTGTTTGAAGCGCCGTCAAGTTCGTGAATGTTGAAAGAGCCGGCACGGTTGAATGCTTCGCAACTTTCGCACTTGTTGCAGGGCTCATGATCGGCAGTGGGGTTAAGGCAGTTTATTACTTTGGCAAAGATACGTGCACATGTGGTTTTGCCTACTCCGCGCGGACCGCAGAAAAGATATGCCTGGGCGATCTGTTTGTTGATAGTTGAATTCTTAAGTGTGCGGGTAATGTTTTCCTGTCCAATGACTGAAGAAAAGATATCGGGACGATACTTGCGGGCTGATACAACAAAATTTTCCATTCAAGATATTTTACTCTACAAATATAGAAAATGTTTAGAATGTATCTGGTAGTTTTTATTGTGTATTTATCAACTAAAAATCTGGTTTTAGGTTGAAAGGTTGAGTGGCTGGTTTCTGGCTTCTGGTTTCTGGTTTCTGGTTGCTGGTTGCTGGTAGCCAGCCACCAGTAACCAGTGACGAGCAACCAGCAACCAGTAATCTGTTGTTTAAAACCCTGTTACTATAAACCTTTTACTAAACCAGTTGCTCAACCCATCAACCTTATACCTGAATAGATACTATGAGAATAAGTATAAACATTGTGTTGTGTTCATTGTTTATAATTTTTGATGCATAGAATTGGAATTTTCATTTATTTTTCTTTAATTTGAAAAAAAAACGCCATGAAGTATATTTTGCTTATCCCGGTCATTGCGTTATTTCTTTTTTCCTGCGGGGCAGAAAAGGGGAAGGATGATAAAATCAAGAAGGAAATTGCTGCTATTAAGCCTAATGATGTCCTTGTCCAGTATTACGAAGGAGGCCAGCCAAAATATTCACAGGAGTTCCTTAATGGTATTAAGCACGGAGTTTACAAACACTGGTGCAAGGCAGGTTCAATACTGACAAATGGCCAATATTATATGGGTATGCGTAACGGCACCTGGCAATGGTTTGATGAAAAGGGCAATAAAACTCTTGAGGTTAATTATGGCGGAAGCCTTGCCAGGCTTTAGGGCATCTCTAAAAACTTCAAATTTCTTCGTTCGGCTTCGTGCTGAAATTCCTCATGTACGCTCAGTACACTGCGGATTTCAGCACATTGCCTGCCTCGAACTTTTTTGTTTTTAGAGCCGCCCGGGCAGGGTTATTATACTGCAAACGGGATGAATTTCAGAATCAATTGGATTAATCAGGTTATAGGTTAAAAGGTTGAGCAGCTGGTCGGGAAATTGGTTATTGGTTGTATGGTTGGGCTGCTGGTTTGGTTAATAGTAATTGGTCAGTTGTTATAAACCTATTACTATAAACCTTTTACCAAACCAGTTGCTCAACCCATTAACTATTGACTTTTCAAAAAACCAGCTGCCCAACCCACAAACCATTAACAAAAATGAGACAATTTAACCCGTTTCAAGTATAGAAGAGCCCTGTCTATAGTCATTCTATTGTCACTTTTGTCTTTCCGATTATTTTCCTGTTCGCTCTTTTGTCCCATATCGTATTTTCCCATGTGTAAGTAAAACCTTTCTTCATAGGACTTCCTGTTTCAAGTATCATAGATACCTGTTCATTTACCTTTTTTTTGTCAGCGCCTGTCTCGTCTAAACTGATAAAAACATCTTCGATAGTAAATATCACTTCCCCGTTTTCATCAATAACCTTCAGAGTGCCTCCGGGATATACAATATCGTTTTTTTCACGAAAACCCGTAAGTCCTTTGAATACCATTTCCAGAGTACTGTCTAATGGCACAACCACAGGTGTCTCAATGAGGTTATTCATATAGAGTATCCCGATACTGTCGCACTTAAGACCGTTTTCTTCTTTAATGATTTTTATTTTAGGCTGCGGAGGAGCACAACTTCCTAAAAGAATTACCGACAGAAAAAAAATAAGTTTAAATTTCTTCATTTTCACTGAGTATTTTGTTTATTACTTCGGCAGCGCACCACGCTCCGAACATTGCCGGCATGTATGATATAGTCCCGATATTTGTTTTTTTGTTCTCTTCTTCAACCTGGATCATTGCTTCTTTGTCGATCGGTTCTACTGAAAATACAGCCCTGAATCCTCCGTTTATCCCTTTTCTCCGAAGTCGTTTTCTAAGCATAAAGGCAAGGCGGCACTGGAAAGTCTCAGAAAAATCGGTACAACGGATATCTTCGGGACGGCGTTTCCCCCCGGAACCCATAGAACTCACAAGGTTCTGTCCCGAAGTAACTGCATAGTAGATAAAAAAAGTCTTGGGTGAAAAAGTGTCTATTGCATCCACAACAAAGTCATACTTGTTATTGCACAGCAGCGATTTCAGGTTTTCGTCTTTAAGGTATTCTGTTATTGTGATGATCTCAATATCGGGATTTATGTCAGTAAGCCTCTGTTTCATCACTTCGGTCTTGGACTTACCAAGTGTTGAACGCAAAGCGCCGATCTGCCTGTTTAGGTTTGTAACATGAAAAACGTCATTGTCGACAATGGATAATTTCCCTACGCCCGCCCTGCAGAGCATTTCAGCAGCAAATGAACCTACACCTCCCAGTCCTGCAATAAGCACATGTGATTTTGCCAGTCTGGATACGCCATTCCTGCCAATGAGTAATTCGGTTCTTTCCTGCCAGTTCATTTCGGAGTACAGGCAGACACTTTTTGCCCATCAATTAGTTTAATAGTCATGGAATAGGTTTTCAGCAAATTGTGTCTGTTCGCTGTATTAGTCATATATTAGTTTTACTACTTTCTCGCTCCTCACTATATTATTTCCTAAAACTTTTACCCAGTATACTCCTTGTGGATACTTAGAAATGTCAATCATAGTTTCTGTTTTTTTTGTAGTTATTATATCAACTGATTTTCCTTGCATGTCGTACATTGTAATGGTGTAGGTATCCTCAATTACTCCTCTTACTTTAACATGTAACTCTGTTGTGGCAGGGTTTGGGTAAATCTCAACTTTTTCATACTCAAACTTTGTATCATATACTCCAGTACTGCATCCTTCCACCCAAACTGTAAAATTATCTGTTACAGTATTTCCCCAGGGATCAGTCACTGTTGCTGAAAAACTATAGTAGGCATCACTGTCTGCGGGGTAAAAATACAGACTGTCATAAGCATAACTTTCGAAATATGGCGAATAGTATATTTCATTCTTAATGTTACCATTGCTGAGTTGTATGCTGTAAGGCGCCGATTTGCCAGTTAAGTGAAAAACCAGTTTTGCAGAATCCCCGTAGCAAACACTGTCAGTAGCAAGGGTAATCCAAAGCGTTGTGTCTCCCTGGTAATATGTGCCGTCAAAACCAAGGCTATCTGTTTTTATTACCCAGCTTCGCTGCGAAGGAACCGAATCTGTATCGATGCCATAGCCGGCAAATATGTATCCGCCGTCTGTTGTGAAATCGAAGGAGTTGATAACACTTGCATATACTTCGGGTTTACCGTTAAATATATATCTTCGATGCCATTTAATGTCACCTGTTGGTGTTAATTCAAGAATAAAAGGGTTATATATACCTTCATATCCATTAACAGCAGTTGGACCATCGTTAATAATACATATTAGGTTATTATTTACCTTTTCTTCTAATATTGAGGCATAAGTATACGGTGTTTTATATCCATACAATCTGTCCCATACAACGTTTCCAATCCGGTCTATTTTCAGGATACGGGCACGGAGCCGTTCGGAGGCATCGGGTTTTTCTATTGCATAGCTACCTGTTATTAAGTAACAAGAGTCAGTTGTCTCGATAAGGCCATGAGGTAGTTTATCATCTAAAATACTATTGCCATAATTCTTTTCCCATAAAATGGTTCCAGATGTGTCAACTTTATAGACAATCCATTGCCCCGTGAAATTTGCACTCGCAAGGCTTGAAGTCCTTGCTGTAAAAAGAAGATTATTATCATAAGTGCTAATTATTTTTGTGGCTAATTCCATCCGGTTGCCACCGTAGTTTTTCATCCAGACATTGTTCCCCATACTATCTATCTTAAATAATATAGCATCATAATGATCGGCATCATCTACATTGAAAGCTTTTGTCCCAATGGCATATAAAAAGTTATCAAGATGTGTCAAACCCAGTGTCTGAACCGTAAAGGAATCCTTATATATTTCTCTGCTCCATAACGTATCATATTCAGAATACTTATTTATTAAAATACTATTCCCATAAATGCTGTCGCTATAATCTTCTCTTAATATTGTCTGGAACATGATATTGCCAACCTGAATAGTATTTTCATTTAGACCTCCGTAATATAAATGATTCTGGTTGCCAATAATATGTGACATGTAATTACCCACACTGTCAATCTTTAAAATCATTATACTGTATGGCATGGTATCGGTAAGAGATATGCCCGAAGCAAAATATTCATGGTTACATTCAAAAATATTATGTAAGCCACTTGTGTAATTAAATGGGTTGTAACACAAATTGAATTTCATACTTTGGTTGTAGGATACCAAATGCATACATACAAAGACAAAGAATAAAACAGTTTTCATGGAAAATAGGTTAACGTACAATAGCTATTTTTTTATTAATTGGACCTATTCGCATATTGTACAAACCTTCAGGCATTTGAGATATGTCAATACTTTCACGACCGTTTTGTTCGGATATCATTTTTGAGAACAATTTTCGTCCATCAATTGAATAAAATACCATCTCAACATCTGCTTTTTCAGAAAACATATACTCAATGAATAACTCTGTATTCGCAGGATTTGGAAATACGTTAATAGTGTTCCCAAATTGTATGTTTTCTTGATTCTCAGAAAATGTATTCAATAGCCTTGTTGAATTTATTTCAGGCAATTCAATAATTTCCGGGTAGTCATACAAATCAGGTTTATAATATTCAAGCACTGTTATTGCCTGAATGTTTCCGATTGAGTTTTCCTGTCCGGCAAGATTTTCCAAAAATAAAATGTTGTTGGCTATAATGCTGGTGTCTTCATGACTTTCCGAAAAATCTTTTACAATACTTAAAAGCTGAATCTGGTTTTCATATTGAAACCTTGATTCGTAAGGTAATTCGCTAACAAGATTCGAATACTCATTAATTTGTATTTGTGCTTCGGAATACCTCTTATCGGATATCAGCATGGAAATCAGATTATTTTTTGACTGTACGGAATTTTCATCATATAATACTGAAATAATGCTATCCTTTATTTCGGGTACACTATCGTTATATAAGCCGTATGCAATAAGCCTGTTGAGTTTTGTTTGTCTTTCAGACATCAGTTCGGCAATATCAGATTCTTTCACATAAATGACATTTATTCCATCCTGAGCCAGTACAACAGCATTTTTTATTGGTTGGGGTAAAAAATATGAGATTAATTGTTGTTTCGATTTTTCAGGTAGTGGGGAGTTGGCCAATAAAACATCACGTTTTTTATCATAATGACCGTTAATATTCGTATTCATAAAGCTTAACAGCACGGTATCAGATAAATAAGGCGATGATAGTAAAAGTGTGTTACAGGTTTTATTGAAATTATTCGGTTTTAAACCGCTAACAAGATTTAATAAATATTGTTAGCGGTTTAAAACCAAAACCCAAACACACCCAACACA
>CAZEWB010000127.1:2744-8200 GCA_964515655.1 uncultured Bacteroidales bacterium | reverse complement strand
TTCCGAGCGACTTATTCGAAAAAATAAAAATCCGCGCAAACAAAATCAACGTTCCTTTCGAATCGCTTCTGAAAATGTATATTTTAAAATCATATAATGATAATGCTCAAAACTATCATTTCTGAATAATGAACAATTGATAGGCTATTAAACCTTCAAGGTCTTGTACAATAAATTTGCCTGAGTAACAAGATCTTGAAGGTTTTTTATGATACAAAAATACATGGTATCTTCTTTTTTGTAAATTTACAAAAGCATGATTTGAAATAAATAAAACAAATTTCATGCCCGCAAAATTCCGCAACAAATACCGCATAGAATCTGCACGATTAAAAGGCCACGATTATTCTGCCCCGGGGAAATATTATGTTACCATAAACATAAAAAAACGTATTGAATGGTTTGGTGATGTTATCGACGATAATGTAATCCTGACGGAAATAGGGGAAATTGCAAAATCATGTTATGTTGATATTCCCAATCATTTCAAACATGTAAAATTGGATGAATACGTGATAATGCCCGACCATATTCATGGGATAATTGAAATTACGGAATATAACGCCCAATGTGGTAATAACGATGGTGCGGAGGCGGATGTAGATTCGCCCCATGGGACGAATCTACAACCCGCCACGCAACCCAACCCACAACCCACGAACAATCCCTATCATAAACCCCAATGGAAACCCGGCACATTGGGTGTTATCGTCAATCAATTTAAATCATCCGTTACCCGGAATATCCGGAAAAAATATCCCGGTCACCCGTTTGAATGGCAATCATTATTTCACGACAGAATTATTCGTGTTGATGAATATGAACAGAAAAAAACGTATATTCGCAACAACCCGAAAAATTACAAAAAGAAAAAACAACCCCCAATATTATGAAAACAATATATACATTTATTCTCGCAGCCTTTTGTGTCTGCAATCTGTTTGCACAAGGAACCCTCGACTCCGGCCTCGTTGCCCACTACCCATTTAACGGCAATGCTAACGACGAAAGCGGCAACTCCAACCACGGTACTGTAAATAGCGCTACACTCACTACTGACAGGTTCGGGAATACAAATAAAGCCTTCAGTTTTGACGGAGTAAATAACTATATTGACATTGGAAATAACAGTATACTAAAATTGGATAGTAACAATGTCTCTATTGTTGCATGGGTAAACATTACAGCTAACGGGTCTCAGTTTGGAAGAATTCTAATAGGAGGATTGGTGAACAATGCATATTCACTCACCAAATACGATGGCGCTGACGACAGGATACTCTGGCGCCCTATAATTGAAGGACAGACATCTACTTATGGCGAAGTCTCTTCTTTAAGTCCTCTTAGCCGTAACACATGGCACATGGTAGTTGCAATGTACGACGGAAACTCTGCTTCGCTTTATATTGATGGCATGTTAAATAACCAGGTTGGTGGTTTAAGCGGAAATCTCGCTGTTCACACTTATAATGCCCAGATAGGCGGAGAAGATCATTCAGGAACGACCTCTGCATTCGGAGGTAAACTGGATGATATAAGGATATACAACCGTGCATTAATACAATCAGAGATCACTGAACTTTATTACGATGGAATGCCTGAACCTCCCGTTGCTATTTCCAACTCCCGTTGTGGTTCTGGTACTGTTACTCTTTCGGCTTCCGGTGCAGGTGCCGGTAATGTATACAACTGGTATAACACACCTACCGATCCTACTGTTTTATATACCGACGCTGATTATACAACTCCTGTGCTGACGCAAACAGATACCTTTTATGTTGCTGTTGATTCTTTGGGATTCGAAAGTGAAAGAGTTCCTGCCATTGCCTTTATATTCTCTCCCGGGATAACGGTAACAGATACAATCAACAAATTCATTCACGACGGGCGTGATTGCCAGAATTATCCTATCGTAAAAATCGGCAACCAATGGTGGATGGCTGAAAACCTGAATGCCGCAAAATACAGAGATGGTTCAGTTATTCCAAATGTAACAAATGCATCAACCTGGAGTAGTTTATCTACAGGTGCAAAATGTTATTACAATAATGACACTTCATTATATGCTGGACCATATGGTTCTCTATACAACTGGTTTGCTGTCACTGATACTAGAGGTGTTTGCCCTTCGGGTGGTTGGAGTGTTTCAACTAATTCAGAGTGGAACATTATGGAAAAGTTTCTTGACAGCACAGTGGATACTTCAGCAGTGGTAGGAGGGATTGGAACTAACATTGGCGGCAAGTTGAAAGAAGCCGGCACCATACATTGGAACAGCCCAAACACCGGTGCTACCAACAGTAGCGGATTTTCCGCTTTGCCCGGAGGTAACCGTAACGACGTTGCGACATTCAGTGACATTAGATACGGCGGCAACTGGTGGTCGGCTACGGAGTACGATGTTACAAACGTATGGAGTCAATACCTGAGTTACGGTAATTCACAGGGAGGCCGTGGCCTCACCCATAAGAAGTATGGGTTTTCTATTCGTTGTGTTTTAAACACCTGCACCGATGTCGCTGTAACAATTGATACCACAATCTGCCATGGAAGTACTGTTACTATTGGCTCAAACACATACGATTCAACCGGTTCGTATGTTGATACTCTTTTAACTGCTCTTGGCTGCGATAGTATTATTACAACAAATCTTACAGTAATAGATATTGCGGACATTGGCGAAACACAAATGATCCCTTTAAACGGACTTGTTGGATACTGGCCTTTTAACGGAAATGCAAATGATGAGAGTGGAAATGGGAATAATGGTATTGTAAATGGTGCTACTCTTACGACTGATAGATTTGGAAATGCGAATAGTGCTTATAATAGCACCGATTTACAGAATATCAACATACCAAGTTCAAGTAGTTTAAATTCTCCAGAAAATGAACTGACGATTGCTTTTTGGATGAAAATAATTGCATATGAGCCAACTCATCATACAAGTGGATTAATAAGAAAATGCAATGATTATGGTGTTTATATCGCATTCGATAATAACAGCATTGCTTTTGGAACAGATTATATTGGTACAATTAATCCAAATGATCTTTTAAATAGTTGGCATCATTTGATTGTTACTTACAAGAATTTATTTAAATTGACGGACAATTGATAGGGACACAGAGTGATGCTGCATACCTTAGTATATTGCAATCAAATACAAATGGCGCATTAACTATTGGTGGTGACGTTGCATGTTTTAATAATCAATGTTTTTGTAACTTTGACGACATTCGCATATATAATCGTGCATTATCTTATGCGGAAATAAATTCGATTTATTATGAAGGGTTGGTATTATCTGTTAATACAGTCGAAGACACTATCTGCAACGGAACTTCTGCTTCAATTGCAATCAACAATTCCCAACCCGATGTTTCTTACCAATTATACAACGGCGCTACACCGGTTGGTGCTTTTGTAAATGGTAATAGTTCTGCGATTACATTAAACACTCCGGCGCTGACAACAGATGCTGATCTTACAATTAAGGCAAGCTCCCTTCTTGCAAACTGCACACTTGACCTTGACACGCTTTTACACATTGAAGTAATGCCAATGCCTTCGGTAAGTCTTGGTCCCGACCGCAATATCTGTGCTGGACAAACAGTAACTCTGGATGCAGGTTTACATCAGCAGTATCACTGGAGTACGGGAGCTACGACACGCTGGGTAAATGTTTCGCCAACTGTTACAACTTTATATTCTGTATCTGTTACAGATAACGGATGCACTGCATTTGATGCGGTAATTGTAAATGTAACCGGTGCGAATTGTATTTCCCTTGCTGTTACAACAACCCCGACAACTTGTGCTGATACAACCGGAACATCTACAGTATCCGTTACTGGTGGTACATTACCTTATACATATCAATGGACAAGCGGAGATAGTACTGCAACTGCAATTAACCTGGGTGCCGGAGTTTATATAGTAACCGTTACTGATGTCAATGGGAATTACGCGTATGCACAGGCCAATATAAGCGGAAGTTCAGGACCAACAGTTGCTCCTACTGTATCGGATGTGCTTTGTTCCGGGGGCAGCACAGGCGGGATCCAGCTTACATTAACAGGAGGTACGCCTCCCTATACTTTTGAATGGTCAACCGGACAAACAACACAAAGCATAAACGGGCTTCAAGCAGGCACATTCGATGTTGAAGTGGAAGATGCTGCAGGTTGTATAGTTGTGTTATCAGTTGAAGTTCAGCAACCCAACCCGATTAGTATTGTTCCGACAGTTACACCAGCTGCATGTGGCGGTACTGATGGTGAAGCCAGCATAAGCATTACAGGAGGAACAAGTCCTTATGACATCTTATGGTCAAACGGCAACACAACTGCAAACAACACAGGCCTTCAGCCCGGAAGTTATACTGTCACCGTTACCGATGACAATGGATGTACGGGAACCATTCTGTCGAGTATTGTCGTAAACAGCGTCAACGCACCGGTAGTGGTTCTTGATTCGCTGTTTAACGCGAACTGCAGTTCAACCGATGGCTCGGCATACGTTACCATCAGTGGCGGTAATCCGCCTTACACAATACTGTGGACAGGTGGCTCATCAAACGAAGACCTTGTAAATGTCGCTCCCGGAGTTTACGACATTTCTGTTGAAGACATGTCCGGATGCGTTGGATTACTCAGCGTTAATATTGAAAGTTCATCGCCTGTTCAGCAACCTATCTGTATTGTGACAGTTGATTCAATTGCTATGCGCAACATGGTCGTATGGGAAAAACAGCAAAGCAGCGGAATATTGCATTATAAGATCTATCGTGAAGGTTCTGTGCCCAACCAATATTATCCCGTTGGTACTGTCAACTATGACGACATGAGCGAATATACAGACATGGCAGCCAATCCAACTGTTCGTTCTTTCCGTTACAGGATATCAGCAGTTGATGTCTGCGGAACAGAAACTGCTTTGAGCGACTTGCATAAAACTATTCATTTAACCATAAATCAGGGTTTGAACCAGTCCTTCAATCTTATCTGGGATGATTATGAAGGTGTTCCTTTCTACACTTATTACATTCACCGCTATACAAATGCAAACGGCTGGGAAATACTGGACTCATTGCCCTGCACATTACACTCCTATACCGATACTCCTCCAGGCATTGGCGGGTTGAAATATCTGGTAAGTATGAATGTGCCTTCTGCATGTTATCCTACTTCCACCTACAAAGCAGTGGGCGGTCCATACGCCAGCTCTTATTCCAACATGGAGGACAATATTATAGATCCTGTAAGTGTAAGTGAAGTTCTTTTACAAGGCAACATCCTTATATTTCCAAATCCTATGACAACCTCTGTTACTCTGGAAATACCCAACTTTAAATCCGAAATCCGAAGCACGAAATTCGAAGCACGAAATCCGAATTTCGAAATCCGAATTTTGGATGTAACAGGAAAAAAAACCCACCAAACACACCCAACACA
>CAZEWB010000127.1:0-2734 GCA_964515655.1 uncultured Bacteroidales bacterium | reverse complement strand
TGTGTTGGGTGTGTTTGGTTTGTGTTTTCCTGTAACAGGAAAAATTGTCAAAAAGATAAGCGATGCCGAGACGGGCAATTTTCAAATTGATAAATCTTCAATTTTTCAAATTGAAATTGAACGTGGCAATCTTAAACCAGGGATTTACTTTATCGAATTGCAGGCTGACAAAGTATACAGAGGGAAGTTCGTGATAGAATAAAAAACCTTTTAAAATTGAACTCTGTAATTCAGTACAGGTAAAAAACCTATCTGGTAGTATGTATATATTTCATTTTTTATGGGATTGTAATACTGGCTTGCTATATTCCGGTGATCTGTAAAATTCTGGAAGTCAAGAAAAATAAAATGCGATGATTTCAGATTGTTTTTCCGGTATCCTATTTTAAAATTAAGTTTGAAGTAATCGGGACATCTTTCTGTATATCTCTTATCCAGATCAAATACTGTTGTTCCCAGTGTCCTTGATTTTTCAACATCGACAGGAGTTAAACATGGCCCACCTGCCCAGACTATTTTAATATCTGTTACAATAACATCTGCCTTATTCTTCCCGACTTTAAATTCTTTCCCTACGATAAAATTAGTGATGAATTTATTATTATAACGCGTATTACGTTCTATATTGTCCAAAGCTTTATATTTTGATTCATAAAAAGATCCTGTAAACAGAAAGTAATAATTCTTCGAAAAATACTTTTCGATCGTAATTTCAACACCATAGTTTTTTCCGGTGCCTTTATTTACAAGAGCCACATTGGCATTGTTGTCGAACATTGTAGGATATGTATCATTGAAATTCAGTACCGAAAAACCGCTTTGCGGATCATTTTCCACAGGAACATCATACAGGTACTGATAATATGTTTCAATTTTCATCTTAATGTTTTCTGTCAGTTGGTCTTCATAAGACAATACACAATGCTGAGCTTTTGTAGTGCGCAGATTTCTGTTCGGTGTGGTATAAGTCCCGTTACTCTGAGGAATCTGAGCGAAGTACAATGTGAGGGGGTCAATTTTACTGTGTATACCTGCCCCAATACTGAGTGACCGGATTGATGAAATATTCCATTTTAAACTTAATCTGGGTTCAAATGAAGCTGATGAACTTAATGCAAGAAAGGTTGAGTGTATACCGGTATTCAGAGTGAAATTCTCATTGAAACGATGTTTCCATTCTGTATAAATCTGCGCCGTATTAGTAGAACCATCGATATCAACATAAATGATCTGCCGGACCCTGCTATCCGAAAAAAGATTGTACCGGATATTACTGTATATTATTCCGGTTCTGAAAGTGTTTTTTGAATTGAATTTATAATTTAAAGCTGAAGATATCCGGAAATATACTTCTGTCACTTTATTGTTCATAGTTGACAGAAAGTTATATTGATCATCCAAAGAATCGAGTGTGACTCCATTTTCCTTGCCGGAGGACGAAATGAAAGATGTCAGGTAGGCTTTCTCATTGAAAAAATATTTATGAATAAGACCCGATGTGAACATATCCGATGTCAAAGTAGCTTCAAACTTATTATAAGTATTTTCCCACAATGCCGAGTCTTTCTTGGCAAACTGAACGGTAGAACTGATTCCGCCAATACAGAAAAAAGTGAAAACACCGTTATTCTTAGTAGGGAAATTCAATTTAATAGTAAGGTCATGAAATCTGGGGATCACCAGATCCTCCCCGAATAATTTGAAATCAGCCTTATAAAACATGGACAATGTTGAATAACGATAATTGACAAGATAAGAATCTCGTGTATTTTTAGAAAAAGGGCCTTCCATTTCGGCCTCAAGCCCCGTAAAACCGGCCTGGATTGCGTATTCTCTTTTTTCACCGTTCCCGTTTCTTAATCTTACATCAAATACCCCGGATAATGCATTGCCATATTCAGCCGGAAAGGCGCCTGTATAAAAATCAGAATTTTTAAGAACGTTCACGCTGAGAATACTTAGTCCACCCCCGGAACTTCCGTTAGTTGAAAGATGGTTCAGATTCGGCACTTCAATTCCTTCCAGCCGCCACAACATACCACGGGAGGAATTGCCTCTTATTATCAATTCGTTATACGTGTCGCTTGATGAAACTCCGGCATATGATTGCGCTATCCGCGATATGTCGTTAATATTTCCCGCATATCTGCTTGCTTCATCCACTGTGAATGATCTGGAACTTACTGTTGCCATTTCATTGACCGGTTTACCCTTATCAGAATTCCCTGTAATTGTAACTTCTTTTAATTGAGAGACAGATTCCGTCAGCTCAATAGTTAAGAAAACCTCCTTACCCGTACTGACCAATATTTCCGGTATAACTAAATTTTCGTAACCTATGTATGTTACTACTAATGTATGACGTCCGACAGGTACTTTTTCTATACGAAAATTACCGCTGGTATCTGAATTACAACCAAGAAGCGGGTTCGAATTCTTAACGATCACATAAGCTCCGGTCAATTTTGTTTTTGAATCTTTATCTGCAACAGTCCCTTTAATTGTTTGAGTTAATTGCGCGAAAGACTCTGAATAAAAAGTTACAACAACAAGGAGAATTATTAATAGCTTATTCATATTTTATGAATTACTTTTTAGCCACTTTTTTTATCCAGCACAATACAGATACAAATGTAATTATTTTTATATCCTTAATCTGATAACCACTTCGGTCATTAGTAACATTTCTGATAGGCTTTTAAAATTAATTACATTTGTATCTGTATTGTGCTGG
>CAZEWB010000126.1:0-8221 GCA_964515655.1 uncultured Bacteroidales bacterium | reverse complement strand
AAACTACACCGGGCTTGTACGACAGCATTATGCAGAATATCATTGATACACTTCCTGTACACCTTGCTGTTGTTGACCCCGGCTGGACAACGGGTCACAATGTAATCATCGACGGCTATAATACGGATGGATACTTCCACCTTAATTTCGGATGGGGAGGCCCTTACAACGGCTGGTATGACCTGCCGGATGAAATACCTTACGGGCTTACAGTTGTTGAAGGCGCAGTTGTAGATATTATTCCTTCCCTGTCTGTAAAGGCTCCTCAGATAAGTCTTTCTGATAAATTACTCTACCCCAACCCGGCAACCGACAGGGTTTTTATAAAAAATAATACAGAAGAATTTCAGTCTGCCGCTTTGATATCAATAACAGGTGCAACTCTTACTCAATATGATTTGCAAACCGGGCAGCAAAAAATTGATCTGCCTGCATGGCTCGAAAAAGGGGTTTATATTATACGACTTTCGGGAAAAAACAGGAATGAGAATTATAGGGTAGTTGTGGAATAATTGCCGACATTCCATCGTCAGGCTGAGCATACTTCAGGTAACCACCGCGCATAAAGGAGGACATGGAATCGTCGGGAGGGGAAATGTATTTTTTTACATTCCTTACTAATCCGGTCGCAGCTTCCGACACTTCCATGGGGCTGTATCAAAACACCACAAAACAAACACTTTGTCATTCTGAGCAGAGCGAAGAATCTCAAACAAGAGATACTTCGCTGCACTCAGTATGACAATAAGTGGGAAATGTCTACGAATAAACGTAAAACGTATATGTGTAAGTTATTTCCTTTTCTTCGCCGGGTTTCAGGTTAAGGATCCAGTCGACATTGTTGGATGGATTTATTGAGCCGGAATAATAGTTGTTAACGACATTACGGTCGTGTTTCCATGGCAGATCGCTGGTTTTGAGTTCTCCGAAAATTTCGCGCTTAATGTTCAGTTTAATTTCCTTATCCCTGAAATTTTTCACCTTTATCTTGCCTTCAACAGTAATAAGGTCATAATTCTGTGTTCCCTGTTTCTTTGCTTTGGCCTGTCTTGCAGTTTCAATTTCCTTATCCTTTACATTTATATCGGGTGAAATTGTGATCTTAAGGAATCCTTCGCCGTTAACAGGTATGTACTTCATCATGTCCTGGCTTATAGGACTGATATTGTTGTTCTCGCGGCTGACAACCATTGCAGCGCCTGTAGTAAAAGGTATCTTTGTTGAATTGGTGAATTTTATCGAATGCCACACGCTGTTCTTAATTGTATTGTCGTAAGACGTCTTGCCATAGAAATAAATATCCGAGTTCTGTGCTATTTCAACTTCATAGATGTGTTCGTATGCCAGTTTTGTATTCAGTATTTCATATGAACCTCTTCCGCCTTTTTTAAGAGTGATGTCGGGCATTTCGTAAAAGAAAAGATCTTCGCTGCCTGAACCTTCTGCTGAAAAATCATAATCAGGTAATGTGGTCTGCACAGGAGCGCTCTCGTAACTGCTGTATGACTGTGCTACGTTTGCGTTGGTCATAAAATTATCGAATCTGTTCGCACTGCTGCCTGTAGGTCCATAACCAACCAGACTGCTCAGGAATGCTGTTAAAGATTCATTAGAACATAATGGAGCAGTTATATTATTGTACTTGAAATTCGGCACGCCTACAATAAAACTTATGTCAGCCTTATTCAGGTCTTCAGCATCATTTATAAGTGTTGCCCTGAGCGAAAGGGTTGCATTTTTATCGTCAACAAGTTCTACGAGATATTCGGGAACCCAGCTTATGCCTCTCTGCAGATACATCATGTCTATGGTCTTGTTGCCTGCAGTTTCGAACATTAGATTAAGGCTGTTTTTCCCTGTGCTTTCCGAAAATGAAGTTTCGGGTTTATCTATAAAATGTACCGAGCGAATCTGGTCGGGTGAAGTCGTATACCACGAATCCTTTGTTTTAAAGGTGATCAGCATTGGCGACACAGATTCAATTGTAGCTTCTATCGTTTCGTTTGAATAGGTCGAGAATTTCACTTTTTTACCCGGATTGCCCTTAAGCATTTCGTAGACACTGGAAGATGTTTTTGTTTCAACATTTTTTTCATCAGATGTCTGAATGGAAATTATCCTGTCGCTTCCGGCATTGAACCACATCGTTCCGAAGAGAGCTTCGGGAGTGAACGGCAAAGTGAATTTTCCGGCCTTTGCATCTATCTGCCCGTGTTTAATAAAAAAACCCGTACCGTTCTTGAAAACTGCAATACGACGGGTGGTCAGTTGTTCCTGTGCCGACATTGTCAGCGCAAACAATACTAATAATACTGTAAGTTTTGATTTCATTTTTTTAAGTTTTAAGGCAAATCTAAAACAATAACTGTTCCGCTTATAAATGATTGATAAAACGTTATGAAATATTAACAGGTTGGAAGAAAGACTTCACCATACCCGGGGTTATCGCATATATAATTTACACATACTAAAAAAACACCCACCCGTCATTGAATTGCAGCATATATGCTGAGTTGAGCATGACATTAAAGCAATGCGAAGCAATCTCAGTGCGAAGGCATGTGCAGAGATATTCGGGATCGTATTATGGTGTTTTCCTCCCCTCACCATTACACAAGCCACCCTCATCCGATTGCTTCAGATTGCATTTACGAAATCTAAATGTGTGAATCCTCGGCAATGACGCACTTTTTTTATGATATAATGCTATAATATGGATTTGTCTAATCTACTTCCGAAGCGTTTGTTTGTGATGTGATTATTTTTCTTATATTTGTAGATTGATATCAGATACAAACTTTTAATGTAAAACGATAACAAGGCGTGACAAATAATGACAGAGAATCAAATATACCTAGTCGGAAAAATGTAGTTTTGTGAAATAACAACTTAAATATCAATTCATATGAAAACTATCTTGTCAATTCTGTTAATAATAATTGGTTGTGATTCTTATGCTCAAAGCTACAAATGGGCAAAAAGTATTGGAGGTACAAGTAATGACTTTAGTTATAGTATAGCAATTGACGCTAGTAATAATGTATATATAACAGGCACTTTCAGGTACACTGCCGACTTTGACCCAGGTACTGACACAGCATATCTGACAGCAGTAAATAATTATGAAGATATTTTTATTGCCAAATACGATACAAATGGCAACTATATTTGGGCAAAAAGTATTGGAGGCACAAGTAATGACTACAGTTATTGTATAGCGGTTGACGTTAATAATAATGTATATATAACCGGCTCTTTCCGGTACACTGTTGACTTTGATCCTGGCCCAGGCACCGCAAATCTGATAGCAGTAAATAATTACAAGGATGGGTTTTTTGCCAAATACGATACTTATGGCAACTATCTTTGGGCAAAAAATATTGGAGGCACAAGTGAGGATTACAGTAATTGTATAGCGGTTGACACTAGTAATAATGTCTATATAACTGGCACTTTCCGGTATACAGTCGACTTTGATCCTGGCCCCGGCACAGCAAATCTGATAGCAGTGAATGAATACGAGGATGGCTTTTTTGCCAAATACGATACTTATGGCAACTATCTTTGGGCAAAAAGTATTGGAGGCACATATAGAGACTATAGTTATAGTATAGCAGTTGACACAAATAATAATGTATATATAATCGGTACTTTCGATAACACAGTTGACTTTGATCCTGGCCCTGACACTGCAAATATAACTGCGGCATATCTAAATGGAGATGTTTTTTTTGCGAAATATGATACAGATGGTAACTATCAGTGGGCAAAAAATATCTACAGTAATTATTATGATTTCATGAGTTATGATTTTCAAAGATATTATAGTATTACTACTGGAAACAATAATGTATATCTAACTGGTGGTTTCTCTAATACTGTGGATTTTGATCCAGGTCCAAATACAGCAAACCTGACTTCATCAGGAGGTGTAGATATTTTCTTTGCCAAATACGATATTAATGGCAACTATCAATGGGTAAAAAGTATTGGAGGCACAAGTTATGATTATAGTTATGGAATAATAGTTGACACTGATGATTTTGTATATATAACAGGTTATTTTAGTAATATAGTCGATTTTAATCCTGGTCTCGGCACAGCAAATCTGACATCAATAAATCAAACCAAAGATGTTTTTTTTGCCAAATACAGTCAGCAACTGAATATTATTTCTCAACCTAATGATACTGCAATATGTATAGGTAACAATATATCTTTTTCGGTTTATGCCGAGTCGCCACCATTAACTTATGAATGGAGAAAAAATGGAAATGTTATTTCAGGTGCTGATAGTAGTGTATATGAAATTACTTCTGCTTCCTTAAACGATGAAGGTATTTATTCTTGTATTATTAGTAGTAATATATATGGAACAGATACTATCAATGCAGCACTAAAGGTAATAGACCTTTCTGTTAACGCAGGAATTGATGTTCAGATATGTAACGGACAAAGCACTATATTAACTGCAACAGGCAATAGTAATCATTTTGCAGAATCTGAACCATATATATACTCATGGACACCCACTACAGGATTAAATTCATCAGATATATACAACCCAACAGCAAATCCGGACAGCACAACTGATTACATTATAGATATAACCGACCAGGTTGGTTGTACTGCATCTGACCAAATGAATGTTTTTGTGCAACATGTTTTTCAGGATGAAGAAATTTGTCTGGTAACAGTTGATACTACAATGTGGAAAAATAAAATAATGTGGGAAAAAAACACAGATGTAGGTACCGGGTACTACCTGATATACAGAGAAAGCGGCACAAACTACTATACACAAATAGGTAATGTTGCTTATGATCAACCGGGTGAATTTATTGACTTATTCTCTGCCCCGGAATCACATGGTGATAAATATAAAATATCTGTGCTGGATACCTGTAATCATGAATCTGAAATGAGTTTTTATCATAAAACCGTAAATTTGACTATTTCCGCATTTGGTTCGACTATGGGTTTGAACTGGGACGATTATATTGACGAAAGCGGTAACTTTGTACCTTTCAGATATTATATTTATCGTGGAACTTTACCTACAAATATGGCTTTGTACGATTCTGTTTCAGGTAGTTTTAACAGTTACAATGACAATAATGTTTTTACTGTGTATTACTATATGATTGGAGTTAAGAAAAGCCCACCATGTAATATTAATGGCAGTGAAATGTCATTCAGCAATAGAAAAGACAACAGCACACTTGTAGGTATAGTTGAACATAATGGTTTTAACTCAGAAGCATTAAGCATACACCCTAATCCTTTCAAAGAAAGTACGACAATTAAATTCTATAACCCCGACAATAACACATTCTTATTAACACTGACAGACTCAAAAGGCAGAATTGTGAGAATAGTTAATAATGTATCGGGCGATGAAATAATAATTGAAAGAAAAGACCTGAAGACGGGAATTTATTTAATGGAGTTAAAAGGTGAGAGCATGACTTTCAGAGGTAAAATAATGATTGAATGATTTTTCTGGTATATTTGTGTTAGACAGGAAAATAGATATTTATACCCTGTAACTAAAAAAAACGGTTTAACACAAGCAATTGTCTGTCAAATTAAACCACTGAGCGTTACAACACTTACAACGCCCACCTCTTTACCATCTTCAAAAACGGGAAAAGCAGGCTGCTTTTGATTATTCCTGCGATCATATTGTTTAATATTCCCGGGATAAAAACTGTTTTCTTATCTTTAATATTACGCAACGACCTTTTAACAACTTCTTCTGCTTTCATCCACAGGAAGCGGGGAATTTTAACTTTGTGCTGATGGTTGCTGAAAAAATCCGTTTCGGTAAAGCCGGGGCATAGTACCTGAATTTTAACATTGTTCTTAGGGTCAATGGACTGTTGCAGTAATTCGGAGAATCTTATCAGGTATGCTTTAAGTGAATCGTAAATGAGATTTCCTGCATAGACCTTCGAGAAGCCCGATACAGAAGCAACATTTATTATTGTACCATGATTTCGTTCTATCATGCCCGAAAGTACCAGCCGCGAAAGCCGTGTTGAAGCCATAACGTGAACATAGACCATATCATGTATAAGCCCTGAGTTCGTATTTTCGAAAGTATTTGAATCGCCAAAGCCTGCCGCGTTGACCAGCACATCCACTTTCCGTTTGAGTAATAATGACTCCAGCCGGTTTAGGTCCTGCTCATTTGCCAGGTCGGCCGGGTATACAGTAATATTATTACCATAAGTTTTCAGGTCGCGTGAGATACCGTCCATCAACTTTTTTCTTCTTGCAATTAAGATGAGGTCGTGTGTTTTTGCAAGTTCGCAGGCAAATGCCTTACCTATTCCGGAACTGGCGCCTGTAATTACGGCTAAAGGATTCTGAGTTTTCATAGCTTTTTGAATTATGTAAACAAAGTTATGGCCGCATTGGAGCGCAACAAAACGGATAATAGACAGGGGATTTTCAGATCTTGCAATTCATACAAGTTTTTGTTCCATTCATTCCTGAATGATCAATTTTTGCTTTTTTTGCATGAAAGACCAGAACATTGCCGGTTTTGTAGTAAAAACCAATAAAAATAGTTTTCCGGTTAGTAAAAACTGCAACCCGGGTCTTTAGCACGATATTAATGAGTTACCACGGCCTTCAGGCCGGGGAAAAGAAAAGAAAGAAAGCCGGGCTTTAGCCCAAAATATTATTACAATTTTTCAAGCCAATATGGTTTTAAAGAGGTTGTTTCGGGCTAAAGCCCGTATACTTTTTTGTTTACATCGTCGGCCTGAAGGCCGGCGTAAGTCATTCCCGCCCCGTCTATCGGCAACCGGGCGGTAGGAAGGTAGGCCAATAAGAATGATTTACCCTGTGCTTAATGCCGGAATATATCATTTACACACTGATACGGAAAAGATTTGCAAATTTCCGATCAGAATACCATACAATAGCTACCAGCATAGGTTGAACATAATTTCTGAAATAAACAGTTAAGAATTTATATATATTTATTTTACGCTCTGTTACTCAATTTAATTAAATTTGTATGGCTATTTTCAACAATCACCTTTCAAAAACTGTTGCCATGAACAATATACAGGAATTACAGGTAATCCTTTTCAATAAAATAAAAGAGTCGCTTCCGCCTGAGGCGTTGCTTGCCAATGAAATTGCCGATTCGCTGAACATATCTCCCGACAGCGCCTACAGGCGTATCCGCGGTGAAAAGAAACTTATACTTGATGAAGTTTTTACTCTTAGCAATAAATATAATATCTCGATAGATGACCTGTTCAATACAGTTACAAAGGGTGACACATTTCTGAGTAAAATATTCGAAGCAAAGATCACAGGTTTCGGAGAATACTATAATAACTTATGCGATAATCTTAGCTCATTAATGAAGCTGCGTGATATTGAAATGTTCTATTCGGCCAAGGATATTCCTGTATTTCAGCATTTCCACGTTCCCGAAACTGCTGCTTTTAAAGTCTTCTTCTGGAGTAAAACGGTTTTGAATTTACCAGGTTATGCAGATAAAAAATATCGTTTTGAGGAATTTGACAGGAACATTTTAGAGACAGGGAAAAGGGCTTTACAGGTCTACACAAAAATACCCTCGAATGAGATATGGAACGAAGAGACCATAAACAGCACGATGAGGCAAATAGAGTATTATGTATCAAGCGGAGTAATTGAGGACAAAAATGAAGCCTACAGAACGTGCGATGCATTCGATGAGCTTTTTGCACATATCTGCCGGCTGGCGGAACGGGGATGTAAATTCTTCCCCGGCCAGGCGCCTGCATTTCACGACAATTACCGGCTTTACAACAATGAAGTTTTACTTGGTGATAATTCCATTTTAGTTACATCCTCCGATCTGAGAACAACCTTCCTCCCATTCAACGTATTCAGTTATATGGTCTCATCCGATGCTGTATTTTGTGATGAAGTTGAGAATTACTTCAGGAATACAATGAAGAAATCAAGCCTTATCAGCAAGGATTCAGAAAAAGAGAGGAACAGGTTTTTTAACCAGATGCATCAGAAAGTGATTAGCACTAAAGAGAAGATAAAGTATATATAGAAGTATCGCTGGTCAGCAGGTTCTCACGTAAAGTAAACAAAACCTTAACCGCTTGAAGCCATCTCAAACCCCACATTTCTTATCCTTTTCTACTTGTCATCCTGAGCAACGCGAAGGATCTATAGGTATACAATTAGATTCTTCGCT
>CAZEWB010000125.1:379-8240 GCA_964515655.1 uncultured Bacteroidales bacterium | reverse complement strand
TGATGTTGATAATATCTTTGACTTAATTGACTTGGATTCATTCTTTATTCTGGCACCAAGGATATATTCATATCCATTATTCTCTAATGCTTTTATATTATCATTCGAAAGCAAACCGGCATCTGCTATTACAACCGGTTTATCCAAATCAAATTTCCTGCTTATCTTTTCAATAAACGGTATTAGTGTATGACCTTCGTATGTGTTGCCTTCGTATATATCATAACCAATGGCGTATCCTCCAAGGCCGACAAGCAATCCAATATAAATCTGTGGACATTGATGTTTGCCGTCTTTACTAAATCCCGTTTTCCGTAAGTCATCCTCATCGCTTGCTTCGAAGTAAAGGGTAGTCATGTCATAGAATACAACGCTGATATTACCGCTTAGAACTTTCTTTGTGTGTTGAAAGGCTATCTGCTCTACTTCAGGTTTTAACTTATCATTCAACTTGTCCAAAAAACGATACACCGCATCTATATCAAGGATGATGCCCTGGTAACGGTACAAATAGTCAACCGTTTTCAGTTTACTTAATGGAAAGGCCAACCGAGATATTACAAGGTGACGGAAAAAATCTTCTTTGATCTTACCAAAACCAATGTGGTCATATATCTTTCCAAAAATAATTTCTGGACCTAGAGTTCTTACACTAGCATTGGAAAGAATTGAGAAAGCTTGTTCTATAGCAGTATCTTTCTCGCTAGCGAACATTTTATATTGATTACTAAGTATTTCGATCTCCTGACGAGCAAGGTCTACTAAATTGTTAATTTCCTGCCGTGTGGTGGCAGAACCTATCGTTTTTATCACTTTATACTTGCCTCGTACCTTCTGTATCACTTGTACAGATACGCTTCCAGAACGATTCTTCAACTTTCGGATGTACATCTATAAAAATTTGCAACACCCAAATTTACAAATTCATTATTGATTATCAATATCATAGGTGGGTGTTGCAAAAAAGTGCGGAAAACAGGAAAATAGTTTATTACTCGCAAAAAGGGGACATGGATTCGTCGAATGCGTTACACGAAACCCGGAACCCGAAACCTTCCAGAACCTTTAGCGTAAGTATCCTAAACATCTTCGGATTTCGGATTTCGAATTTCGGATTTCGGATTTATTCTTATTCACCTCTGGCATAAGCAGCCTCTTCATTCCCTCATTCTCCGCTCTCATTCTCAATGACACTTAACTTTTTCAAGCGCAGCGAAGAAAAAGTTATAGTGGAATTGATCCCGAGGCAAAGCCGAGGGATCTTATTTCTTCGTTCTCGCTCTGTTTTACCAGACCCGCTGCCAAGACCTTAGACAAAGACCTACCCCGTAACCATCGACAGCAATCTTTCTCTTATCTTATCTTCCGTGCTGGTCTCGATCTCCGAAACAATATAACCTGTCTCAATACCCTGAAGCGCGACAAGAGCCTGTCTTTGAGCCTCATCGCTGTTTATCTTTGCCAACACATTCTCGAGAAACGAAACGTACTTTTCCTGCCTCAGCCCCTTCTGGCGACAATAGGTCTTTACCCTTTCAAAAAGATTGGCTTTAATTTCTCCAGTAAGTAACAATCCTGAATATTCCTTTTCAGTTGCTGTTTTTATCCAGCCATTCACCTGCAGTTTAAAAGAAGTGAATGCAAGTTCATTTACCGGAGAAACAGCCCTGCCTTTAATGATCTCATAACCCTCAAGGAATACCAGGTAGTCTTCAAGTTCAGTTTTCGTCAATGTGTTTATTGCAAGGGCAGGCGGGTAGACAACCGTATGAATAACTACCTTAACATCCAATGCCGTAAAGAAATTTATTATTTCAGGCAATTCTTTCATGTTAATGCGAAGCGGACAGATGTTAACATTAATTCCACGCCTGTACTCCTTCGAAAGTCCAAGTACCGTCCTGAAGTTATCCATCACCTTTTCAAAGTCAGCATTGACCCTGATAGCCTCATAGGTTTTCCTGTTCACCGAATCGATGGAAAATGAGATAGTGACGTTATTGTTCTTATAAAAATCAATGATCATCTCATTCAGTACCGTTCCGTTGGTGAGAATGCTTATAAGGGTATTCCGGTTCTTAAGGGCTATCATTTCCCAAATGCTGTAGTAAATGTTTTCGATGAACGGTTCGCCACCAACAAAGCGTGCTTCCTTAAGATAGGGAATGAATTCAACGAGATGCTCTACAAACTTTTCGTCATAGACCAACGGATAGGGTTCTCCCTTTTCCCTGTTCTTTCTTATCAGCGAAGAATTCTCGCCGTTGCACATGGCGCATTCGAGATTGCACTTGTTTGTTATCTCAAATTCCATCAACGACGGGCCATTTTTTCGCGATCTGTAACCGTCATATATCCTTGCTCCCGCCGAATGGTAATTACCACCGATGATCTTCGAAAAACAGGAATGGCATCCCGACGAAAGGTCATTCTCATTTATCATGCTGCGAAGTTCGTCTGCTTTCATCCCGAACCATGCGTCACTGATACTTGCATCGGGATATTTGCCAAGAGAGTGGAACCTGTTGTAGCAACAGGAATAAATATTACCCGACAATGAGAACCTCAGCGAATTAAAAGGAGCGTAACACAATTTGCTTCTCCGGAACAGGCCCCGGGTAGAATTGTATTCCTTGATTATGCCGGCAGGTAAAATGTCTTTCATAGGATAACAAATACAAAGATAATTATTTTGTGTGCAAAATCTCCAAGGTCTTAAAGTTATTGCGACCCGTATACATATTGTACAAGACCTTGGAGATTTAGTACACAATCTGTTCCGAAAATGTTATATTTGCAGATATCAACCGCCTGCATTGGATAACAATTACACTATAGACAGCAAGCTGCTTAAAAACTACAACAAAATAAGAAGCAGGGAAAAGCGCAAATATCTTTGTCTGGCTCCTTTCTCAAGTATTTTTTTTACTGAATTCGGGGAGATCCTTCCATGTTACTACAACAAAAACATCGTCTTCGGCAAATACCCGCAGGACAATCCGCTTGATGCATGGTTCGGCAACAAGATGGAAAGTCTGCGCGAACACATCCGCAATAATGATCTTGGCTATGGTTGTCAGGACTGCTATCAGTACATTGCCAGGGAAAATTTTTATTCCACCGGCGCCTGGAAATACGATTACCTTCCCATCAACACAGGGAAGTACCCGCTGTCATTAGACTTTCAGATAAGCAATATCTGCAACCTCTCATGCATAATGTGCAATGGCGAGTATTCGAAAACCGTGCGACAACTGCGCGAAAAAAAAGACGGATACATCAATCCATACGATGAAAAATTCATTGAAAAAATAAAGCCATTCATTCCTCATCTTAAAGAAGCGGCATTCACAGGCGGCGAAGTGTTCCTTATAAAAATGTATTACGATATCTGGGATGCAATAATTGAACTGAACCCGAAGATCAGGATCTCCATCACCACCAACGGAACCATTCTCAACAGCCGTGTTAAGGAATATCTCGAAAAACTCGATTTCAATATAACCATCTCCCTCGATTCTGTCCGCAAGGAAAATTTCGAACAGATACGCCGTTTTTCCGACTTCGGAAAATTCATGGAAAACCTCGACTACTTTATTGATTACACGCACAGAAAGAATACCTTCTTTACGGTGAAGATATGCCCCATGCGCCAGAACCGTCACGAACTTCCGGATATAATTCGTTTTCTGAATGAAAAGGATGTTTACTTCCAGTTCAACAATGTTGTCTTTCCGCCCTACTGTTCACTATGGAATCTTCCGTCTGGCGAACTGAAAGGCCTGATCGGATTTCTTGAGATGCAGAAATACGAGGTCACCACACACATTCAGAAAGAGAACATGAACAGGGTGGAAAACCTGATACTCCAGATAAAGAACTGGCACAAAGATGCTGTTGAGTTCGAAGCAAAATATCCGGATATCGAATCAAAATCAGCAGACGAACTTTACAGAATGCTTGTAGCCTCCATCAACTCGTACCTTGGTTCCAGCAGCATGATACAGAATACAAGTTTTCACGGAATGAACTACGAAAAAATGTTCGCAGATGTAATGGACATCGTTAAAGATAAAGCCGTGCTTAAAAACGCTTTCCTGTATTATTTCCGAATGCCCGTCAGCCGGCTTATCGGTGAGTTCAATATAAGGAACATGGACAAGATCGTAGAACGTACAATTCAATCCGGCCAGTTAACACCACCTGAACCTGAGAAATGAATTTAAGTGATAACACATTCGTTTTTGTTGTATGCGGCCCGAAAAAGCATATCGAAACTCTGCATTTTTCTCTCAGTTACCTGAAACATTTTTCATCTTCCGGGATAATCGTAGTAACTGACAGCCGGCGTAACGAAGTTCCCGTCTCACATTCTGAAATCGTTGACATCAGCACACCGCAGGAGATGGACAACCATCAGGCGAGTATATGGCTAAAAACTTTCCTTCACAAAATCCTTCCAAAGGGTCCCATGTATTGCTACTTAGACACCGATATAATTGCAGTTGAAAAGGACTGCGACAAGGTTTTTGGTCAGTTCATTACCCCGATCTCATTTGCGGCAGACCACTGCAGTATGCCATGGTTCAGCCCCTATGCAGTCAACTGCGACTGTTCGGAACGTTATGCCGGAGAAAATGCTGTACTCGAATCTATCATTTCTTCCGTTGTTAAAAATCCCAACTATCCTCCCGATTACAGAAACCCTCAGACAAGGGAACTGTTCAGAAAAATAAACAACATACGAAAACACCCATTTAAAAATCTCCGTTCTGTTTTTAATGTCTTCCTCGCTCATATTACTGGTAAGAAAAGGATCACCGGAGAACTTGTTCTTGATATCAAAAACAAGGAATGGAGGATGGGCGGTTTTACATATCCCTTCCTTCTTGCCTGGCACAGAAAAGTGACCGAACTTACCGGATATAAATTTCTCCCGAGGGATAATGTGTGGATAAAACCTGACGGCAATTTCGTTGCTGTACATTATTGCAATCACCTTGCTGATGCAATTGAAAAAGACCTGGGTGTTGATGTCTGTCCCAAATGGCAGCACTGGAACGGCGGCGTTTTCCTGTTCAACGAAAGATCACATGGCTTTATGGACATCTGGCACGAAATGACAATGCAGACATTTAAACTACCTTACTGGAAGACCCGAGACCAGGGCGCCTTAATAGCAACAGCATGGAAATCGGGTTTCGAAAGCCACCCTTTGCTGAACAGGGAATTTAACTTTATCGCCGATTACAATGACTGTAATAATGAATATTTTTATTCTGGGAATAGCATTACAGTAAGATCAAACGGTCGTAAGATAAAACCCAAACTGATCCATGTTTACCACGAATTCGGCAATAAGGAATGGGCACTATGGCAGAAGATAGAAAAACTGGGTGCAAAATGAAAAAAAGACCCAAGACTCAAATTCCAAGTCTCAAATTCCAAGGGAGTAGTCCCTTGGGGCTTGGATCTTGGGTCTTGAGACTTGGGTCTTACTATGTAAACTTTTAAAAAAATAATCTATTGCCCGTAGGGCATAAACAAAATGAAAAAGACCCAAGACCCAAATTCCAAGTCTCAAATTCCAAGGGAGCAGTCCCCTGGGGCTTGGATCTTGGGGCTTGAAACTTGGGTCTTATTATGTAAACTTTAACAAGAATGAGAAAATGATATCCTGATGCTTCCGGAAAACAAAATACTCAACGGTCTGTGGGTCGAAGGCAACCTGTCTTCACTCGAAACCGTTACTATACTATCCGCACAGGAGATGGGTCACGAATTCCACCTGTGGACATACAACCCCGCAATTAACGCACCCAAGGGAACAGTGATACGCAACGCAGAAGAAATAATCCCCTTTGCAGAAGTTTTCAAAAAAGAAAAGAACGATCCCTCCAACGGACTAGGCAAAGGCAGTTACGGCGCTCCATTCTCCGACCTCTTCCGTTACAAACTTCTAATGATACAGGGCGGCTGGTGGGTTGATATGGACATAACATTTTTAAAATCTCTTGATACAACCGAGCCTTATTTTTTCAGGCATCACCCTTCGCTTAATGCGATCGGAAATGTAATGAAAGTGCCGCCGGCATCCGAACTGATGAAGAGAACATACAGCGAAGTAAAAGAAAAATGCAGCAGCAACACCAGCGACTGGCTCCTGCCAAACAAAATTCTTAACAAGCACATTAAGGAACCTGGACTTGAGAAATACATAATGCACAACATCTCAAACAACGACCTGTGGATGCAAACGCGCAAATACATATACACAGCCGCTGTACCTGAAAAAGACTGGCACTTCATTCACTGGATGAATGAGGAATGGCGGCGCTTTGGCATCGACAGAAACATTTACATAAAAGATTCTTTTTACGGGAATAACCTTTTAAAGTACAATCAGCCTCTCAGCAATACCGGGTTTCTAAAAAGATCATGCCACAACTTTAAACAGGGTTATGTAATGGATGGTTTAAGAAAAATAATGCTTACTTTTAAACGCGCACTGACTTTATAAATATGCCACTCAGTCCCGGAAATAAAATTGTGAATGCCTTATGGATCGGTGATACTTTATCTCCGCTGGAACTTCTTACTATAAAATCATTCCTATCAAAGGGACATGATTTTCACCTCTGGCTTTATCAGCCGCTTAAGACAGCATTGCCCGAAGGTGTCGTTTGTAAAGATGCGGCAACCATTATTCCTGAGGAAAATATTTTCAGTTACAAATACAAGAACCAGTTCGGACATGGCAAAGGAAGCTTCGGAGGCTTTTCGGACCTCTTTCGCTATATGTTGTTATACGAACATGGCGGCTGGTGGACCGACATGGATGTGACCTGCCTTAGACCTCTGAATTTTGACAGTCCTTATGTTTTCCGCACACATCAGGATCTGCCGCTTGTAGGTAACATCATGAAATGCCCGCCAAAGTCAGAACTTATGAAAGTATGTTTCGAAAGAGCGTTAAAAGAGGTCACCGAAGAAAACACCGACTGGCACAAGCCTATAAAAATACTGGCAGACGAAGTAAAAAGGCTTAACCTCGAAAAATACATTTTTTCATTCACAAACGACGATTGCTGGTACGGGATAAAAGAACTTTACATAAGGCAGGTAAATATTCCTGAATCCTGGCACGCCATCCACTGGGTAAACGAAGAATGGAAAAAAAACAAAGTGAACAAGTTTCGCTATTCAAGATCATCGGCATACGGGAAATTGCTTGATCAGTATGGGATCGAGGCAAAACAGATGGGATGTTTTTCAAAACACTTTTTCAGATTTAAGAACAACCGGATGATGATAAAATTACGTTACAAGTTTTAATCACAAAATGGAAAAAGATACCGGCAACAAAAAATACATTTTAAATCAGCCTCTTGGATACCGGCTGAACCGCAGGGACTTTTTAAGTTCCCGGATCTGCCATGCCGCCGGCCGTAATATGTTCATTGATTCCTCCGGAAATGTCTCTCCCTGCTGTTTTAACCGCGAAACTGTGTGGGGAAATCTTCTGAAAAACGAAGTCGAAACAATTTTAAACAGTCCGTCACGCCTTGAACTGGAAAGAAAATTAAAAGCAAATGATCTCGGTAACGGATGTCAGTATTGTTATAATGCCATCTGCAACAGGAATTACAAAGCTGCCGGCAGCCTCACATACGACCTTCCCTTATTTCAAAAGGGACATTTCCCCACCTCTATGGAATTCGAACTCGACACATTCTGCAATCTTGATTGTGTAATGTGCCCGCCCGAACTTCATTCATCAAAACCGCAGGATAATTTCGGATCTGCATTTGTTGAAAAAATTACGCCCTTGCTCAAAAACCAACCAAACACACCCAACACA
>CAZEWB010000125.1:0-369 GCA_964515655.1 uncultured Bacteroidales bacterium | reverse complement strand
AATGGGCAAAGTTCTACGGCGGCGAACCTTTTGTCATCGCTATATATTATGATATCTGGGAGCGGCTTTTTGAAGTAAATCCTAAATGTAAAATCACTGTTCAGACCAACGCCACAGTATATAATGATAAGGTGAAACAACTTCTTGCAAAAGGTAATTTTCGTTTATCTGTTTCGCTGGATTCCATGGATCCCGAAAATTTCAATGCCATCCGCAGGGGCGCTTCCTTCACCAAAGTAATGGAAAACCTGAACCTCTTTATTGAATACTCACGCGCAAACCGCAGACCTCTGAATCTGGCCGTCTGCCCTATGACGACTAATCTGAAAGACATCCCGGATCTTGTACAATTTGCAAACAGAAATTCAC
>CAZEWB010000124.1:0-8266 GCA_964515655.1 uncultured Bacteroidales bacterium | reverse complement strand
ACAAGAATAATTTTGAAATTAGTTATAGGTAAGGGCGACAATATCAAAGACGCTCTGGGCCCCTATCACCCGTGTTACGCTATCCTGTTAAAATCGTTCATTGCCCTTTATGAATCTATCGGCGACTACAATTACGAAGAAAAACTTACTCTTGATTACATGAATATCATTTCGCATAACACATTGCAGGATTTCACATTCTTATCCGAAAGCGAAAAGGAACTTTACATGAAAATGAAAATTCCTGATATTGATAATTTCATGAACTATGCATTAAAGAGAAAAGATAGAAATCCTGAGATTACAGGAAATGCTTATGATTATATTGTCCAGTTCAAGGGCCTTATGCTTAAGTCAAGTACGGCAATGAGGCTGGCGATACTTAACAGTAACGATTCTCTTCTGATAAAAAAGTACAACGAGTGGATCTCAATTCAGAAAAAAATATCAGCAATGTATGCAACTCCTGTCGAAATGCGGAGCGAAAATGTAACAGTCCTCGAAACCAAAGCCACTGAAATTGAAAAGGAACTTGTTAAAGGCTCGCAGATCTTTAGTGATTTCAGAAATGAAATGAATATCAGATGGACAACTATACGCGACAGCCTTAAGCCCGGTGAGGCCGCTATTGAGTTCACAAATTTCAGGCGCCGCGAACAGAATTCCGGTGATTCAGTTATTTATTGCGCTTTGGTGATCAGGAAAGATTCGAAATATCCTGAAATGATAAGATTGTTCGAGGAGAAAGAACTTCTTGAAATTATTGGAGTGAAAGGCAAAGATGATTTCAGCAAAACACAATTGATATACGGTACTAAAAGCGATCCGGACAAACGCTTGTACAACCTTATATGGAAGCCCCTGGAAAAATCTCTGGATGGCGTTAAAACTATTTATATTTCTCCTGCCGGTTTACTGAATAAAGTTTCGTTTGCAAGTCTCAGCGGCGATAAAAATACTTTTACATGCGACAATTACATGATCTACCTGAAAGGCAGCACCGGCAGATATCTGAAACAAAATACTTTTTCGGGCGAACAGAAAATGAATGCACTTATTTTCGGAGGTATCAACTACAGCCCCGACAATCCCGATTCTCCCGGATGGAAATACCTTGCCGGCACAAAAACTGAAGCGGAGGCTGTGAGAACCATCCTTGAAAATGAAAAGATCCCCACGGTTCTCCTTACTGCAAACATGGCCACCGAAACTTCACTTAAGCAGGATGCCGGGAAGTACAGCATACTTCATGTTTCTACGCATGGCTTTTTCTTTCCCGATCCTAACGACTACGAAAAAAGTGAAACTGTAATTGCCGAAAACACAGATATCACATTCCGGGGAAGCATGGAAGGCCTTAACATCAGCAATATTGCAAACAACCAGAATCCCCTGATGAGGTCGGGGCTGATATTTGCCGGTGCTAATGAAAATATGTGGAGCGGGACAAAACTGAAAACAGAAGATGATGGAGTATTAACCGCTCAGGAAGTAACACAGATAGACATGAGGAATAACAACCTCGTCGTCCTCTCCGCCTGCGAAACCGGCCTTGGCGATATAAAGGGAAGTGAGGGTGTGTACGGCCTTCAGCGTGCATTTAAAATGGCCGGTGTCAAATATATTATCATGAGTTTATGGCAGGTACCGGATAAGGAAACGGTGGAATTCATGGAAACTTTTTACACAAAACTCATCAAACAAAAAGATATCCGCAGCGCTTTTAACGACACTCAGAAGGAGATGAGAGGGAAGTATGATCCGTACTTTTGGGCTGCGTTTGTGTTAGTTGAGTAACTTATGAAAAAAATATTATTTATAAGCCTTCTTGTAATTCCATTCTGCAGCAACGCACAGATCTGGCAGTATTACGACTCCCTCCGACTCGCTTATGAGGAAAGGCAAATCTATGATACAGCTCTGGTATATGGTGAAAAAGCGCTTCAACTCGTCAGGGACACGACTGGCGAAAATGACACTTTGTATGCGACCATGCTTGAAACAATGTTCTACCTGAACTATTATAAAGGGAACTATAAAAAGGCCCTTGAATACTGTGAAAAAGAAAGAAATATCAGAAGAACCATTCAGGGAGAATGGCATCCTGATTATGCGGAAGCTTTGAATAACCTGGCAGCGCTATATTATTTTATGGGCGAATACATGAAAGCAAAGCCATTGTTCAAAGAAGCCATGGATATCAGGAAAGCGACCTTTGGGGAAAGATATCCTGATTACGCCCAATCCGTCAATAATCTGGCCTTATTATATCATTATATGGGAGAGTATACAGCATCGGAACAATTGTTCATTGTGGCAGGGAACATCTGGAAAGAAACACTTGGAGAAAAACACCCCACATATGGATTATTATTAAATAATCTGGCATTATTACATAAGGAAACAGACGATTATTCCAAGGCAGAACCGATGTTGCTCGAGGCATTGAAGATCAGAAAAGAAACCGTAGGCGAAAACAGCCCTGATTATGCACAATCATTGAACGGCCTGGCAGCATTATATGATGACATGGGCAATTATATTAAGGCCGAGGCCTTATATATGCAATCAAAAGATATATATAAAAATGTTCTTGGTGAAAAACATCCGGATTACGCAAATTCATTGAACAATCTGTCATTGCTCTATCAGAAAATGGGAATGTATGCCAAAGCAGAGTCTTTGAATATTGAAGCTATCCGATTAAAGGAAGAATCCCTTGGCAAAAAACATCCATCGTATGCGCAATCCATACATAACCTGGCAATGTTATATTATAAAATAGGTAATTCCGTTCTGTCCCCCGCGGAAAGGATAGAAGCATTTGCCAAGGCAGAGCCTTTGTATATTGAAGCCATACAAATTGATAAGGAATTCCTTGGTGAAAAACATCAATCCTATGCTGTGGACCTTAATAATCTGGCATCATTATATAAGGATATGGGATATTATTCCAAGGCGGAGCCTTTGTTCATTGAAGCAAAAAATATTTGGAAAAATTCCCTTGGCGAAAAACACCATCTTTATGCTTCATCATTGAGTAATCTGGCGGGATTGTATTATTTGATGAGTCTTTCCGCCCCAGACCCGGACCATGCAGCGGCTATAAATTCCAAAGCTGCCCCGTTATATCTTGAGGCTATTGATATATGCTATTCCAATATCTGGCAGAACTTTTCTTTCATGTCGGAAAAAGAAAAAGAAAGATATTTCCATACTATGGCAGGAACATTTGAAGGTTTTTATTCCTTTTCCCTGAAATACAAAAATGCGGATCCCGGGATCACAAAAACGGTATTTGATTGTGTGGCCAAAAACAAAGGATTATTATTGAAATCGTCCACTGCCATGCGCATGGCTATTTTAAGCAGTAAGGACACGGCACTTATTTATCAATATGAAAAGTGGATCGCATTGGAAAAAGAGATCGCAAGTCTTTATTCGACGGAGGTATCAAAACGGGAAAAAGACCCGGAAACATTGAAACAGGAAGCTGATATGATTGAAAAGAATATGGTACGGGGATCCCAGATATTCAGCGATATGGAGAAACTTCAGAATCTAACCTGGGAAAAAGTAAAAAAAGGACTGGCTCCCGGTGAAGCGGCTATTGAATTCTTTCATTTCAATGAAAGTGAAACAACGAAGAAAAGCCCAACCTATTGCGCACTCATTGTCAAGTATGACAGTAAATATCCGGAAATGATAAAACTCTTTGATGAAGATGAGTTATCCGGACTGCTTGGTGATTTCGGTGGAAATGACATTAGCTATGTCAATGGCCTTTATGGTACAAACCAGGAAATAAATGACAAACTGTACAAACTGATCTGGGCTCCTCTGGAAAAATATCTGAATGAAATAAAGACCATATATTACTCGCCGGATGGGTTGTTGCACAAAGTGTCATTTGCTGCACTAAGCAACGGGAAGAACACATACCTGTGCGACAATTATGATATGCGGCAGCTAGGCACTACGGGAAAAATAGTTTCCGATGGCGACGATAAGCCGTCCACCGACAGAATTGGCATGGATGAAAAGTACCTCTGTGTCGGTTTATTCGGCGGAATTGAATATTCGACATCTGCCGATTCTGCAGAGGCAAAAGTGTGGAGCTATTTACCCGGAACAAAAGCAGAAATAGATAATATCGACCAGGCCTTTCAACGGGAAAAGATAAAGATCCAGTTTTATACCGGAGATTCTGCAACTGAATCCAATTTCAAATCAATTGCGGGTGAATGCGACATCATTCATTTGTCAACCCACGGATTCTTCTTTCCCGACCCGGAAGAGGTCTTAAAAGAAGAATCGCAAAGAATAGAGATAACTGCTGATCTTCAGTTCAGGGGGACATCGTATAAAGATATCGGCTTTGGCCTCTGGAATTTTGTAAAGAACAAGAATCCACTCATGCGTTCAGGTCTGGTACTGGCCGGAGCAAACAGGATCTGGAGCAATTCCACCCCCATCGGCGAAGATGGAGTATTGACGGCGTTAGAAGTAACACAGGTGGATCTGCGAAGGACAAACCTCGTCGTCCTCTCCGCCTGCGAAACCGGCCTCGGTGATATAAAGGGAAGCGAAGGCGTGTACGGCCTCCAGCGCGCATTCAAAATGGCCGGAGTTAAATACATCATCATGAGTTTGTGGCAGGTGCCGGACAAGGAAACGGTTGAATTCATGGAAATGTTTTACAAAAAACTTCTGAAGTCGAAAGATGTCCGCTCTGCATTTAACGACACTCAAAAGGAAATGAGGGGGAAATATGATCCGTATTTTTGGGGAGCGTTTGTTTTAGTTGAATAGAGTGCAGTTATCAGTGATCGGTTATCAGTGATCAGTAATGTGGGATGTGTGCCTGGTTGACGCATTTTCCAGTCTATAAATGGATACGCTGATCGAACAGGAAAGCCACTGATTACTGATAACCGATAACTGATCACTGCAGTTCTCAAAATGTAGCTATGTGAAGTTTTTTCCCTTCATTTTCAAATGATCTTCCCTTTTCATCAATAGCCTTGTCCTGATCAACACTTTCCGTAAGAAACGAAAGTAGGTAATCCTGAATTTCCTTATCGGTAAGCGAAGGAGCTTTGTCTTCGGTTATTGCTTCGGTAATATAAGCCGAAAGAAGGTTTTCAAACTCCTGCTTAAAAAGGTCTGTGGTGGCAAAAATATCGCATCCTACAATACGGTTACCGCTTATGCCTGCAAAACCTATGCAGCCTTCCATGTCTTTAAATGCCGTCTTGAAATATTCCTTATAGGCATTTAATTCGCTCATGAATTTTTCGTTGTTATATAATGTATTGAAAGATCCTGTGGATGTGTCGGATTTGTTCGCCGTAGTTATTTCACTTACCTGTGCCCATACTGCTGACTGGTCGGCATCTTTTAAAGCTTTACCCCTGACAGAATTTGCGGTAAACGAATTGTGTTTGTCGAATCCTTTTCCGTCGTTTTCTTTGTAAGTCCATCTTCCGTGCTCAACACAAAACACCGGTAAAGGAACAAAGTCCTTACCCGGAGGCAGAAGAAAATTCTGACCTATAACCCTGTCCTGCTTGCCGCCCTGTACAAGTTCCCCTGCCATTATGAAAATCGTGTCGTTGGTAAGGTTGCGGATCATGAGTTGGTTGACATTGGCACCACCGCCATAATTCTCTCCCGTAGGTTGCGGAACTGAACCGGTCTCATTAATTTCTACTTTTCCTGCCCCAAGAACTTCTTTAAGTGTTTTGTATTTTCCCACATCATTATTTGCAGCAACAAATGATTTTCCCCCGAACAGCGGAACGATCTTCAGATTTTTGAATATCACCGATTGCAGATTATTCTCCTGTTGCTGTATTTCGATGTAGTCCTTTTTGAGATAATACTGTGCATGCATATTAATGTAAGCAGACAAAAACAATAAAATTAAGATTGCGTTTTTCATAATTTACAGATTTTAGTTTTAAACAAAATTACCACAGCAAATCCATGTATTCCCGGGTAAAAGGGTGAAAGAGAGTTTTCACTTGGTATAAATGGCATCACGACATGTAAGCGGCGGCCACCATAACTGTCGGAAGCACGAAGTCAGAAGTTGGCAGTACGCAATTGGCAGTGGGCAATGCCCGAGACCCATGCCCAACTCCACTTCTGACTTCCGGCTTCTGACTTCCGACAGTTATGGTACCCACTCCTTCTGAATTCTGTATTCTGTTTCTACTCATCAACACACAACAGATTCCCTGATACCTTTCAATTTCAAACTAAAATAACTACTTTTGTACTCCGTAAAAATTGAATATGCAAAACGAACTATCAGAACAGGAACAATTCCGCCGTCAGGCGCTGGACGAACTGAAATCACTGGGAATTAACCCTTATCCGGCAGCCCTTTATCAGGTAAATACAACGACAAAAGAGATACTCGAAAACTACAAACCTGAACTCAATAACTTCCAGGAAGTAAGTATTGCCGGTCGTATCATGAGCCGCCGCATTATGGGAAACGCTTCGTTCGTTAACCTTAATGACCAGTACGGGAAGATACAGTTATATGTAAAAAGCGACGACATCTGCCCCGGCGAAGACAAGACTTTATACACGAACGTATTCCGCCGCCTGCTCGACATTGGAGATATAATCGGTGTTAAAGGCTTTGTGTTCATTACCAAAATGGGCGAGACATCAATTCATATTAAAGAATTTACAATACTTTCAAAATCGCTCAGACCACTGCCGATCGTAAAAGAAAAAGACGGCCAGGTATATGATGCATTCACCGATGCCGAACAGCGCTACCGCAACCGCTCGCTTGACCTTATCGTTAATCCCCAGGTTCGTGATGTGTTTATCGGACGCACAAAACTGGTGAACGAAATGCGCAATTACCTTAACGAACAAAAATATCTCGAAGTAGAAACTCCCATACTGCAACCATTGTACGGTGGCGCTGCTGCAAGACCTTTCAAGACACACCACAATACTTTGGACCAGACACTTTATCTGCGGATCGCAAACGAACTCTATCTAAAACGCCTTGTCGTAGGCGGATTTGACGGTGTTTATGAATTCTCAAAAGACTTCCGAAACGAAGGCATGGACCGCTTCCATAATCCCGAATTCACACAAATGGAACTGTACGTAGCGTATAAGGATTATTTCTGGATGATGGAACTTGTTGAAGAAATGGTGGAGCGCGTTGCCATTGCATTGCACGGGACAACAAAAGTCAAGGTCGGCGAAAATGAGATCGATTTCAAACGCCCGTGGAAACGTTATACAATGTATGGCGCAATTCAGGAATTTACAGGCATAGATATTTCGCAGATGGATGAAGCCGCACTGCGCGAGACCTGCAAAAAACTGAACATTGAGACCGACGAAAGCATGGGCCGTGGCAAACTTATCGACCAGACCTTCGGCGAAACTGTTGAGTCCAAACTCATACAGCCGACATTTATAATGGACTACCCTATAGAAATGTCGCCGCTTGCAAAAAAACACCGCTCCGTTCCAGGCCTTGTCGAACGCTTTGAGGCCATCTGCAACAGAAAGGAAATATGCAATGCTTACAGCGAGCTGAACGACCCGATCGACCAGCGCCAGCGATTCGAAGAACAACTCCTCCTTGCCAAACGCGGCGACGAAGAAGCAATGATGCTTGACGAAGATTTCCTGAGATCGATAGAACTCGGCATGCCGCCAATGTCCGGACTTGGTATAGGTATCGACAGGCTTAGTATGATAATGCTTAACCAGTCGAGCATACAGGATGTGATCTTCTTCCCGCAGATGCGCCCCGAAAAGAAAATTGTAATGGACGATCCCGAAAAATATGCAGCCATAGGCATTCCCGCTGAATGGATACCGATAATCCAGAAAATGGGCTACCTCACAGTCGAACAATTAAAGGGACTTAATCCCAACAAACTCCACCAGGAAATTTGCGGAATGAACAAGAAGCATAAACTGGGATACACCAATCCTACGCAGGATATGGTGAAAGCGTGGGTTATCTGAGAAAAATTAGAAATACCAATACCAAAACATCAATTTCCAAACAAATCCAAAATAATAAGCACAAAATACCAAACCCGTTTTGAATTTCATTTTTTTGAGATTTGAATTTGTTTGAGATTTGCAAATTCCGGATTTGGAATTTATTTGTGATTTGCAAATTGATATTTGGAATTTAACGACATAAATGTCAGGTTATTATTCGTCAGATGTTTTTAAACATTTCAAATAAATTATTTATAAAATATTC
>CAZEWB010000123.1:0-8335 GCA_964515655.1 uncultured Bacteroidales bacterium | reverse complement strand
GAATTTCTGACCCGGGAACTGGGCAAGATCACCGAAGCCGGCTTGTACAAGCACGAAAGGATAATCGAAAGTCCCCAGGGCGCCGAGATCATCGTTAAAGGCAAAAAATGCCTGAACTTCTGCGCTAACAATTACCTTGGCCTTTCGTCCCATCCCGACCTGATCAAAGCTTCGCACGAAGAAATTGACAAAAGGGGATATGGCTTGTCCTCTGTCCGTTTTATATGCGGAACACAGGATATCCACAAAGAACTCGAAAAGAAAGTTTCTGAATTCTTAGGAATGGAGGACACCATTCTTTTCTCATCATGCTTTGATGCAAACGGGGCAGTATTTGAACCGCTGCTGGGTGAAGAAGATGCTATCATAAGCGATGCACTTAATCACGCTTCAATAATTGACGGTATCCGTCTCTGCAAGGCACAGCGCTGGGCTTACAAACACGGCGACATGCGTGATGTTGAAGAGATTGATCCCGCTACCGACAAGATGGCAAAAGGTCTGGAACGCTGTCTTAAAGAATCACAGAAATGCCGTTTCAGGATGATAGCGACCGACGGTTCTTTCAGCATGGACGGTGATATTGCAAAACTTCATGAAATATGCGACCTCGCTGAAAAATACGATGCTCTTGTAATGGTCGACGACAGCCATTCATCCGGATTCCTTGGCAAGACCGGCCGTGGCACACACGAATACCGTAATGTAATGGGCCGGGTTGATATTATTACTACAACTTTCGGTAAAGCATTGGGCGGCGCATCCGGTGGCTGTATATCTTCAAGTAAGGAAATAGTAAGCTGGATGAGAAACAAAGCACGTCCTTACCTGTTCTCAAATACTGTTGCTCCGGCTGTAGTAGGCGCTACCATTAAGGTTATGGATATTCTGATGTCATCTACTGCTCTTCGCGACAAACTCGAAAAGAACACAAAACATTTCCGCACAAAGATGACTGAGGCCGGATTCGATATCGTTCCGGGAGATCATCCTATTGTTCCCATTATGTTCGGAAAATATCCCGATTGCTCTAAACTGGCTGTTAATTTTGCCAACAAGATGCTTGATGAGGGAATTTATGTGATAGCTTTCTCTTATCCCGTTGTTGCTAAGGGCAAAGACCGCATCCGTGTTCAGATCTCAGCCGGCCACGATCTGGAGCATCTCGACAAGGCCATCGCAGCTTTTACCAAAGTAGGCCGCGAACTGAAAATGATAAAATAATATTGTAAACAACAGGTAAAGAGGCGAAAGCCTCTTTTTTAATATAAATAATGTATAGGATAAATATTTTTTTTATATTTGGCGAATATTAAATACAACACTATGAGATATTTAATCTTTTGCATTCTACTGACAATCACGTCAATACAAACAGCAAGAAGCCAGATCACTTTATTGTATCCGGGTTCCACCGCCAATGAACTTGTAGACAAACTTGTTGGTACGGGTGTTACATATTCCAATGCTCACTTTGTGGGCGCAGGATCGTTTAACGGCTCAACCGCAGGCAACAAGGGAATTTTTTCCGGAGGCGGAAGCATAATCGGGATACAGTCGGGTATTATATTTTCAACCGGTAACGCAATGTGGGCTTACGGACCAAATACCCTTTCAGCAATGTCGTGTGTTACCGGTACGGGAGGCGGAGCTACACTTCAGGCATTAGTCGGGAATACAACTTATGATGCGGTTGGTGTTGAGTTCGATTTTGTGCCGGAGTCAAACTATATTGAGTTCAAATATGTGTTTGGTTCAGAAGAATACAATGAATTTGTAGGTGATATTTACAATGATGCTTTCGGATTCTTTATTACAAGTTTAAATTCCGACGGTCTTGGTTACAATCAGAATAACATAGCTTATGTTCCGGGTACAGGGACTGCAGTTGCTATCAATAATGTCAATAACGGTTATGCTGCGGCCGGCGCTATGGGAACAGGACCATGCACAAATTGCACATATTTCAGGGATAACGGAGCCGGCAGTATAAATGTCGAATATGACGGGGTGACAGTTGTTCTTACTGCAAGTGCCGTTGTTGTTCCATGTATGTCGTACAGGATGAAAATGGTTATCGCCGATGTGGCCGATACATATTATGATTCTGCAGTATTCCTGCAGGAGAACAGTTTTACAAGCCCCACTGTTGGCAGTGTTCAGATCACATATTCAAATCCCAATGCCGGGGCAAACAACAATGCTGTTGAAGGTTGCAGCAATGCCAACTTCCTTATTTCCCTTACGGCTCCTACTCCTATGGCCCGAAATATACCTTTCTCAATTTCCGGAACGGCAACAACAAGCGACTTTGCGACAACGCCCAATATTATGCCCACATATAATACTCTTTATCCTAACCAGTATTATATAACAATTCCGGCCGGCGGATCAACAACAAGCCTTACCATAAGCCCGCTGTCCGATGCCGACGCCGGTGAAGGAACCGAAACGGTGATTCTTACAATGCAGTCGAACCTTTGCGGCACACCGGTCTATTCGAGTGCTCAGATAAATATACTAGACAATTCTACTGTTTTCAGCGGCACTGTCGATCCATCCGCATCTTCTATTTGTCTTGGCAACACAGTACCGTTGTCGTTCACAAATACAGGAGGACAGACCCCGTTCACATATTTGTGGAGTTCGGGACAGTCTACTTCTTCAATCAGTGCAATTCCACCCGCATCACAGCCGTATACAGTAACCGTTACTGATGCGTGCGGGGCGGTTGCCACTGCCACTGCGCAGGTGGATGTTTACCCGGTCCCTGCAGGCTCTTCTGTACCTGCCATACAAACGATATGTTCCGGTGATGCAACTTCACTGACACTTACCGGTTATCCTTCGAATACTGCTTTTGCATGGACAGCTGCTGCTTCGGGAAATGTCACCGGTCAGTCCGGGGGAAGTGGAACTTCTATTGCACAGACACTCGAAAACAATGGCTCTACCGACGCAACGGTTACATATACCGTTACTCCTTCGGCAAACGGCTGTTCGGGCACTCCTTATGATGTAGTTGTTACAGTGTTGCCCCACCCTGTTGCTTACAATGTTTCCGGAGGTGGCTCCTTCTGTCCCGGAGGCTCCGGCGTTACCGCAAACCTCGACGGATCAGAATCAGGCATGACATATAATGTTTATGTCGATGGTAATTTTGCCGTGACATTCACAGGAACGGGAAGTGCAGCAACATCGCCAAATATTACAACAACGGGGACAGTAACAATCGTCGCACTGAACACAACAACAGGTTGCTCATACAATATGAACGGAAGTGCAACAATATCCTATTCCGCTCTTCCTCAATTTAACTCTATTGTTGTTCAAAATGTAACATCCTGCGTATCGCCCGATGGAAGCATTACTGTCACTGCAGGCGGAACTACGGGACCTTACCAGTATTCGTTTGACGGCGGAGCTTTTTCGACAAACAATGTGTTCACGGGATTGAATACAGGATTCTATACTGTCAGCATCCAGGATGTGAGCGGATGCATTTCGGACTCAGCAGGAATTCAGGTTACGAGCACTTCGGGACCTACTATAAACTCTGTTGATGTTGTTCATAATACATGTCCCGGAGGAACTAACGGGCAGATCACAATTAATGCAACTCCCGGCGTTGAGTATAGTATTGACAATGGTGCGACATATGTCCCCTCAAATGTATTCTCAGGACTTGCTGCAGGGGTATATTATGTTCTTGTCCGCGATGCCGGCAGCTGTATTGCTTCGCAACAGGTTACCATCACTGCTCCGGCTGCATTCCAGATCACCGACAATATTACACCAATGGTCTGTGGTACTCTTGGCAGTGCAAGCATTTCAGTACAGGGAGGAACCACACCTTATAATTATGACTGGTCGCATGACCCGTTGAATCATACTTTCGCTGCAAATAATCTAACCAATGGCACATATTACGTTACAGTAACTGACGATAACGGTTGTACAACGACCGAAGAATTGATTGTTCCTGCTTCGGGTGGTCAGGGCACGGCATCAATAACTGACATTTCGGACGTAACCTGCAACGGTAGTAACGACGGCTCCGCAACAGTACAACTTGACAATGGCATTCCGCCATATACATATTCATGGTCGCATAATATTTCACTTAATTCAGCAACCGCAAGCAGTCTGGACGGAGGCTTATATTATGTTACAATATCTGATGTGTACGGATGTTCTGCAGTTCTTCCGGTCAACATTAACGAACCTACTGCTATTACAACAAATATCACCACACAGAATGTTACATGTTTCGGTTCAGGTAACGGGCAGATAAATTTATCTCCGCAAGGCGGAAGTCAGCCCTTTACTTTTTTCTGGAGCGACGGTTCAACGGCTTCTAATAACACCGGTCTTGAAGCCGGCAGTTATAGCTGCACTATTACTGACCAGAACGGTTGTACTACAACAGCAAGTTCCTCTGTTACCGAACCGGAACAGATCGTACTTTCTCCCGGAATTTCACAGCCTACCTGTTATGGCGACAGCACCGGTTCAATAAATCTGACTGTTACCGGAGGATCACCAGATTATGTTGTACAATGGTCGAACAACTTTGCGGGACTGAATAATATACTTCTCACCGCGGGGACATATGTTGTAACAGTTACCGATGCACAGGGTTGCGGAGTCGTAAATAATTACTTAATTACAAACCCGCTTCCTATGATCGTGAACGATACTTCATGGACAACAATGAACGGGGGCAATGCAAGTGTGACTGTAACCGGAGGGACCACTCCATATACTTACCTCTGGTCGAACGGGTCTCCTTCATCATATCTTGAAAATGTTTCTTCGGGGGAATATCAGTTAACAGTTACAGATGCCAACGATTGTCGTTTTTCAATTGCTGTTTCGTTCGACATACCGCTCATCATCCCTAACAGTATTACTCCAAACGATGATGGTAAAAATGATGATTTCTTCATCATGAATATTCAGGCATATAACAATATCAGCATTGAAATATATACCCGCTGGGGCGAAATAATTTTCCAGTATAAAGGTACAGGAGCAGCATATATGAACGAGGAAAACAGATGGGACGGAACTTATAATGGAAAGGAATTGCCGATTGGCGCCTATCTTTATATTGTGAATCTCGGAGACGGGTCAGATCATATAACAGGTTCAGTAACGATAATCCGCTAAATTTAAGAATATGAAAAAACAAATTATCATCCTCATGATGCTTGCCGGATTTGCAGGCATTGCAAGTGCACAGCAGTTGCCGCTTTACAGCCAGTATATGATGAACGGCTTTCTGCTTAATCCCGGTATTGCCGGCAGTGTCGATTACTTCCCGGTAATCCTTACCGCCCGTCAGCAGTGGGTTGGCATTAACGACGCCCCTTCTACACAGGCATTAAGCACTCACATCCTTTTATCGAACCAGAAGATCGGCATCGGCGGTTATATCTTCAATGATAAATTCGGACCGGTAAGCCGTATGGGTATCCAGGCAGCATTCGCCTACCACCTTCCCCTGCCGGGTATCGACAGCAAACTGGGATTAGGTCTTTCGTTCAAAGGCTTCCAGTACAAACTGGATGAGACCGAGCTTATACTGATAAACGAAGATGATCCCGCAATTTCGAAAGCTGTCGAAAGCACATTCGTTCCCGATGCAGACTTCGGAGCATACTTGTATAACAACAACTATTTTGTTGGCCTGGCCGCAACACAGCTTATTGAGTTTAAAATAAAACTCGGCGACAATGTAAGCAACGAAAACAAAATGGTACGCCACTATTTCTTTACCGGCGGATATAAATTCCATGTAAGCGAAGCAATCGACATTGAACCGTCAATACTTGTAAAAGGCACCGAACGCACACCTTTCCAGCTTGACTTTAATACAAAAGCCTATTACAAGAAGAACTACTGGCTTGGTTTCAGTTACCGTACCAGCAACGACATTATCGCGATGGTTGGTTTAAAGGTCAGCAAATTCTACATTGGATATGCGTTCGACTACACGACGACAAACATAAAGAACTACAGCAGCGGCAGTCATGAAATAATGATAGGCTTCAACATAAAGGAAGGCGCCCAGAAGGGTTCAAGCTTACTGTAAAAATCTTTTTAAATAACTAAATCTTCAATTATGAGAAATTTTTTCATTCTTTCGGTTTTAATGGTATTCTTTACCGGCAGTCTATTTGGACAGGCTCCGACAGTCCAGACTTCGGCTGTTGCAATTTCAAATGTTTCGCAAACTCAGTTCGATATTACTTGGACCAGAGGCGATGGTGGCTCTTGTATCGTAGTTGTTTATCAGGGTACGCTGGGAACACCTACAATAACAGATGCTACAACTTATACTGCCAGCACTGTATTCGGTGATGGCTCTGAATGCGGGACCGGCTGGTACTGTGTTTATAACGGAACAGGAACTACAGCAACAATAACCGGACTAACTACTAATAGTAATTATCTGGTGTATGCGTATGAATATAATGGAGCCGCCGGCACTGAAGAATACCTGACGACAGTGGTAAGCAATTATACATTATCTTATACCCTTCCGGAAATTTATAATGTTTCCGGTGGCGGCAGTTATTGCCAGGGAACAACTCCAACCGGTGTTGATGTAACACTATCCGGCTCTGAAACAGGTGTCGATTACCAACTGAAAAAGGACGGTGTTGATGAAGGTTCGGTTGTTATAGGAACAGGCGCTGCTCTTTTATGGGAGGACCTTAGCGCAGGCACATATACTGTTGAAGCAACCAATACTGCCGGTATAGCTACTCAGTCTGGCAGTGCTGTTATTACTGAAAATGCCCTTCCGTCAGTTTCATTCACCGGTCTTGCAGCAGGTTACTGCATTGATGCCAGTATAGCAACGTTAGTTCCTTCACCGGTTAGTGCAACATTTTCCGGCAACGGAATAACAGGCAACGATTTTGATCCGTCTGATGCCGGTGCGGGTACACACACTATTACATTATCTTATACTGATGGAAATGGTTGTACAAATACAGCAACACAAACAGTAACTGTAACAGCTCCGATACCTCAGACGATCACGGGAACAACACCTTTATGTATTGGCTCAACGGCAATATGGACTAGTACAACCGCAGGCGGGAGTTGGACAAGTGCGACACCAGCCATAGCCACAGTTGGCGCAGTAACTGGTTTAGTTACAACCATAAGTGCCGGAACATCTGTAATAACATATTCTGTAACGTTAGGCGGTTGTGTGAATACTGCAACGCAAACAGTTACAGTAACTGCTCCGATACCTCAGACAATAACAGGATCAACACCTATATGTGTTGGTTCAACGGCAACGTGGACAAGTACAACCGCAGGCGGGACCTGGACAAGTGCAACTCCTGCCATAGCCACAGTTGGTGCGGCCACTGGAGTGGTAACAGGCATAAGTGCGGGAACGTCAGTAATAACTTATTCTGTATCGGTGGATGGTTGTACAAATACAGCTACACAAAATACTACTGTAAATGATCTTCCTGTTGTCTCGTTTACAGGTCTTGCCGCCGGTTACTGCGTTAATGCCAATGTTGCAACGATGATTCCTTCACCGGTTGGCGCTACTTTTTCCGGCAACGGAATATTCGGTAACGATTTTGATCCGTATGATGCCGGTCAGGGCACACATACTATTACATTGACATATACTGATGGAAACTTCTGTACAAATACAGCAACTCAGGATGTGGAAGTTTACAGTTTACCGGTTGTATCGTTTACAGGTCTCGCCGCTGATTACTGTATTGATGCCGGTGTTGCAACGCTGGTTTCCTCACCTGTTGGCGGAACTTTTTCAGGTAACGGAATTTCAGGGAATGAATTTGATCCCGAAGATGCGGGATCTGGTACTCACACAGTAACATTGACATACACAAACGGGAATGGTTGTACAAATTCCGCTACCCAGAATGTTGTTGTGAATGCTCTTCCCACGGTATCGTTTACAGGACTTGCTGCTGAATACTGTCTGGATGCCGATACTGCAACTCTTGTTGCAACACCCGGAGGTGTTTTTACAGGTAATGGTATTTCAGGTTCAGAGTTTATTCCATCTTTTGCAGGCGCAGGAACACATACAATTACTTTAACATATACTGATGGAAACGGATGTACAAATACGGCAACAACAACTGTAACAATAAACTCCATACCGACAGTAACGGCATCTTGCAATTCTCCCGTTTGCGAGGGATCCTCACTCATCCTGATAGGAAATTCCGGCGCAATGACTTCGTATGCATGGAGCGGTCCCAACGGATACACTAGTGCCGTTCAGATCCCCACAGTTTCTTCTTCTACAACAGTCGCAATGGCT
>CAZEWB010000122.1:0-8340 GCA_964515655.1 uncultured Bacteroidales bacterium | reverse complement strand
GACAAACCATCAAAACACATTACATTAATTCACTCAAATGAGTAACTAAATTATAATCATCGACCCCTGTTTCATAAAACTTTGCAGAAGACCATTTATAATCTTCGGGCCTTTTAACAAGTTGCCATTTTTCCTGCAAAGGGTTATTATGAATGTATTCAAGTTTCTGGACAGCCATACTATATGAGAGCATGTTAACTGCAAGGGCATCTCTTTCCCAAAACCTATAATTTCTGGTGCTTTCGCAAACTTTATATTTAGTTAAACTGTCAATAGACTTCCCTCTTAATTGTATTAAAAAGCAACTTGCTGTCCATTTTGAAAAAGAAGCATTCGGCATTTCCTTACCATTCTTCTCAATCATCTCCCATAGCAAATGAATATGATTTGGCATAATGACGAACCCATAAACTTTGATTTTGTTCTTATTTTTCAACCACTGTAATTGATTTAAAATAATATCCTTGAAATCATCATTTAATAATAAATTATTATGTCTGAAGATCGTACTTGTCCAAAAATACAAATTACCACAAACCATTTTGGATTTTCTTGTAGTATTATTAATGTAGTTTTTAGACATTATCATCGCCAAAAAAACAAAAATAATTAATCTTTGTCAATTCCGGTCTGTCAGGGGACAGACCAGGGAATAGTGGGACAGACCAGGGAATAGTGGGGCAGGCCTTTTTTTTGTGTGGTTCATGCTCCACATAAATTATAAACAAAAATAATGTTTTTTCATCATACCAACATCATAAAACAAAAAACGGCTCAGGAATCCTGAACCGTTTTGAAATATTCATTTAAATAATACCTAATTCATCACAAAATTGTAGGTCACACCTTCGATGGTAGCTGTAGCAAGAGCATCGCATGTACCGGTGCCGTAATTGACTACAATTCCATTAGGGAACTGCTGGGTGGTAAGTGTAAGTACACCGGCACGAATCCACCTGCAGGCCACTGCAACGTCAAGAGCGGTATTAATTACAATGCTGAAAGGACCACCATCAGAGGCAACACCATTAGCTGTTCCGGTAATGAGGTAAACGTCATCCCAGGGATTAAGAATTGTAGTATCACCGACAACCCATTTATGCAGGCGGTTTGTATTCCATGTAAAAGTGGAGCCATCCGGTTTTGTTATCAGAGCATTATTGACTGTAACCTGGTAAACCAGATAATCGTCATTGTCCCTGCCCTGATTCACAATGGTCTTTGTTCCCTCAACTTTGTGGTCGTTAATGTAAAAATTCTGCGGAGTTACAACAATTGTACAGCCGGAATCGTGGTACCATGTAGAAACGGTATAGATTAGTTTTCCCCTGCGGGTACGGCCATCGGTTCCTGTGCAATTTGTCGTTCCGAAATCCACTGTAACGGTTTTAGGCCAGGTAACGGCGTCAAAAGGTGCAATAGTGACAGTAGCGCAGCTGGTCAAAAGGGCTTCCATACCCGATTTTGTTCCATCGCAGGAATCATCAACAATACGGGATGAGTTGTCAACCTGTTTGAATACATCGTCATAAAGGTTCTGTGCAAGGGCATTTTCCTGAGCTGCCAGAAAACTGTCCTTCTGTGTTTCTTCTTCTTCTTTCTTTTTACAAGAAGAGATGATTGCTATGCTCAAAACCAGCATGATAGAGAAAATTGCAATTTTTTTCATAAAGTTGTCATTTTATTTCTGCAAATTTAAAACAATTCGTTAATTTTACAAAAAATATTTTCAAACGTAAAAAACTAAATTTCAGTGATATGATGTCAAATAAACAAACAAAAAAATTCGTTTACACCTTTGGCGGAAAAAAAGCCGAAGGAAAAGCAGAGATGAAGAACCTGCTTGGCGGTAAAGGCGCTAATCTGGCAGAAATGGTCAACCTTGGCCTGCCGGTTCCTTCCGGTTTTACAATTACTACGGAATGTTGCACCGAGTACTACGAAAACAAATGTCAGCTTCCAAAATCGCTGACAGATGAAGTATGGGCCGGGATGAAAAAAATTGAAAGCGAGATGGGAATGAAATATGATGATCCCAACAATCCTCTCCTTCTTTCATGCCGTTCAGGCGCCCGCAAATCCATGCCCGGAATGATGGACACAGTTCTTAATGTTGGACTTTGCACAAAAACCATCCCGGGACTTATAAAGAAAACAGGAAATCCGCGCTTTGTATGGGACTCATATCGTCGTCTTATAATGATGTACGCTGATGTCGTAATGGATAAAGCCGAAGGCCTTGACAAGAACATCAGGAAACGGCTGGATGACATGCTGAATGATTATAAGAAAAAGAAAAAGGTAAAAGAAGACACACAACTTTCTGCCGATGACCTTAAGATCCTTGCTGAACAATTCAAGAAAGAGGTTAAAAAAGTTCTGGGAACCGCTTTTCCGGATGACGCAAAAGAACAGTTGTTTGGAGGTATTAAAGCAGTATTTAAAAGCTGGAACGGTAAAAAGGCTATCTCTTATCGCCGTATCGAAGGAATTCCCGATGACTGGGGTACTGCAGTGAATGTACAGGCAATGGTATTCGGAAATATGGGCAGCACTTCTGCAACAGGAGTCGCATTTACACGTAATCCTGCTACCGGAACGGACGTTTTCTACGGCGAATGGCTTATCAACGCTCAGGGAGAAGATGTGGTTGCCGGTATCCGCACACCGAATCCCCTGAACAACGAAACCAAAAACGACCAGAACAAGCATCTTAAGAGCATGGAAGAATCTATGCCAAAAACATACAAGGAACTTTGCAGGATCCGTGAGATACTTGAAAAGAACTACCGCGACATGCTTGATATTGAATTCACGATACAGGAAACCAAACTTTACATGCTTCAGTGCCGCGTAGGTAAACGCACAGGAACCGCTGCCCTTGTAATGGCAATGGAAATGTTTAAAGCAAAACTCATTGATGAAAAAACCGCTGTTTTACGCGTTGACCCGGCTCAACTTGATGAACTTTTGCACCCCATCTGCAATCCTGAAGAAGAAAAGAAAGTATCCGTACTTGTCAAAGGTCTTCCCGCAGGTCCCGGTTCAGCTGTAGGTAAACTTGTGTTCACAGCCGAAGACGCCGTAGCATGGGTACGTAAAGGCGAAAAAGTCATTCTGCTTCGTGAAGAGACCAATCCCGAAGATGTTGAAGGTATGCGCGCTGCTTCAGGTATTCTTACAGCACGTGGCGGAATGACCTCACACGCTGCTCTCGTTGCACGCGGCTGGGGCAAATGCTGTATTGTAGGTGCAGGCAAACTTCACGTTGACGCAAAAAAATAAAATTGCAAAAGTCGAAGGTTCCAATATAGTTCTTAAAGAGGGTACTATGGTTACACTTAACGGAACCAGAGGTTTTGTGTATTTAACAGCTCTTAAACTTATGGATGCTTCTGAAAATCCTCTTTTCAAAGGATTCATGAAAATGGCCGACAAATACCGCACCATGGGTGTGCGCACCAATGCCGAAACTCCGGAAGATGCAAAGATAGCCCGTGATTTTGGCGCCGAAGGAATTGGTCTTTTCCGTACGGAACATATGTTCTATGGCAAGGGTTCCGAAAAACCTCTGCTCTTTTTACGAAAAATGATCCTGAGCAACACAAAGGAAGAAAGAGTAAAAGCGCTGAACGAATTATATCCTTATGTCAAAAAGGATATAAAAGCTACTTTGCTTGCCATGGACACACTTCCCGTTACATTCCGTCTGCTCGATCCACCTTTACATGAATTCGTTCCCCAGAGTCCCGACAAACAGGCAGAACTTGCGAAAGAACTAGGGATAAAAGTTGCTGATATTGCAAAACGCGGTGAAGCTTTACACGAAAACAATCCTATGATGGGACACCGTGGAGTAAGGTTAAGCGTTACATATCCCGAAGTTTCTGAAATGCAGTTCAGGGCGATCTTTGAGTCAACCCTCGAATTGATGAAAGAAGGACATCATCCCAAATCAGAGATCATGATCCCCGTTACCGCTGAAGTAGCAGAACTGGACGTTACCAAAAAAATTGCCGACAAGGTTTACGATGAAGTTTGTAAAAAATTCAAAGTAAAATCATTCCACTATCTGTATGGCACTATGATCGAAATTCCGCGTGCCTGCCTGCTTGGCGATCAGATGGCAAAAACAGCACAGTTCTTCTCATTCGGCACCAACGACCTTACGCAGATGACCTTTGGGTTCAGCCGTGATGATATCGGTGGATTTATGAATGAATACATCGATCAGAAAATTCTGCCTGTTGACCCGTTCCAGACCATCGACCAGGCAGGAGTAGGACAACTGATTGATATGGCAGTAACAAAAGGACGCGCTACCCGCCCCGACCTGAAGATCGGTATTTGCGGTGAACAAGGCGGAGATCCTGCTTCTGTAGAATTCTGCTATAAAGCCGGATTGACCTATGTAAGCTGCTCTCCTTTCCGCGTTCCTATCGCACGCCTTTCCGCAGCACATGCAAACCTGAAATTTGGTAAGCAGGCTAAACCATCTGCTAAAAAAGGAAAAAAATAATCTTAACTGATATTGTTTAAAGAGCCTCCGAAAAACCGGGGGCTTTTCTAATGATTAGCAATAAAGACCCAAGTCTCAAGAACCAAGCCCCAAATTCCAAGGATAGTCCCTTGGGACTTGAGGCTTGGAATTTTGAGATTGGAATTTATTGAATAAGTATTGTCTCATACACAAATGAGATTTCTGATGATTATTCTTTTACAAACTTTGCTGTAATAACCCCATTTTCTGTTTGAATTTTCACCAGATACAAACCTTTAGGAAATTCCTTAACAAATATTTCGAGAACATTATTTTGCGGATTATCTATTCGTATGAGTTTTCCATTGGAATTATATACTTCCACCATGCGTGTTGATTCCGGCAGGTTTATTTGTACTTTTTCATTTGCAGGATTAGGAAAGGGGAATATCCCGTTTGTGTTTTCTTTAATTTCGAAAACAGGAAAAGGTATGTTTGAAACAAATGTGTTTATTGTAGTATTGGTTACAATTGATGGATTGTAATCAAAATAAATATATGCTGTATTTGATGCCTGAGTGCCATCAGCAAGACCAGTCTTTGGCGAAATTGAATAACGGATATAACCATTACTTGCCGGCTCGTTCACATTGCTGTCGGGCAGCATAATATCGTAGAAAGTAAAACGAAGTTCACTACTGTTGAATAATTCCCAATAAACAGGATGACTGTATGCTTCTATTAGTAAAGTTTCAATATCAAGTTCTACATCTAATGTATCCCTTATTTCAACAGTAAAGGCAGTATCTGTTCCGGTATTCTGAAAGTGTATAGTGTAGTTGAGGCGCTGCCCGTGCAATACTTCACCTTCCTGTCCTTCACCTGCAGGAAATACCACTTTATTGTTGGGATCATACGAACCGGTTATTACCTGATAAAGCGTGTCATAATTATTAACTGTATTCGAGTCAGTAATAATTGGCGTAACTATCGCATAACTTTGCAAAGTATCTCCCAGAAACTGAGTCCCGGGAACAAGAAAACTTAAATATATATTTCGTTGCTCAAACAGATCTAATGTATCGTACGCAAAAACCAGCGTGTTACCAGTATGTGAAGCAGGAGTTTGATTGCTTGAAATATAAGTCAGAAGGGTATCATATTCAAAACTGACATTTCCGGTTAAAGGTACAGTGCCCCAGTTTTTATAGTCAAGCCAATAACCCGTTGGAAAGCTTACCCGGGTCTGTGAGCCGGTAATATAAATAGATGCGTCAGGCATGTCAACTCTGGATTTAATTCCGAAATTCAATGTATCTATGCATTGATATGCACTATCTATTGAAACATTATATGTGCCTGGCCCAATTGTATACCAGTATGGAGAAGGGATATAGGTTACAACTACATTCCCGGTGTCAGGATCGAAATGATATTTTCCGGCAAAATCTGTATAAGTATATAAAGGCCCCGGCTCCAATCTGATCATATGTCCCGGTATACCATTCTCACCGGCATCCAGAATTCCATTTTCATTAATATCATAAAATACCCTGCCGGAAACAGGATGTCTGTAGAAATTTATAATAACAGTATCAGTTAACGGACAGTTTATACCTTGTGAAATGTGCCATACAAAAGTTCCGGTTAGTCCGAAATTTGGTGGTATTGTTACAAATGCATCTGGTGCATGATAATTAGGATCAAAGATTGTATTTGCAATATTAGTGCTCCAGTATCCGGATGTTCCGACCGGTCCGTGTAACTGCGCCTGGTTTCCGTACACAGATGTATCAGCCCCTGCATAGTCTGCAGAAATAAATACAAAATTTACACTGTCAGAACATTCATTATTATGCTGATTTGTTACGGTCCAGGTAAAAGTATAAGTTCCCGGAGCCGGTACACTTATCGCTGAATTGGGATTTTCAGGTTGTGCAATCACTACCCCGGGTGCAGAACATGTCCACTCTTGCGCAATATCATAAGGATCAGAGGAGGCAGATAAATTAGCTGTTAATCCACAAGCAACACGGTCAGCACCTGCATATACAGCGCAAAGAACAGAAACATAATTACAATATACAGTACTGCTACATCCATTTTCAATTACCGTAAGGCAAATTGTATATGTACCCATAAATGAAAATGCAATAACATAAGGACCCGGCCCACTCCCGGATAATACTGTCGCTCCGTTAAAATTCCATGAATAGGATGCTACAGGGCCTGCATTGCCTGTATATGCAGCAGTTATCGGCTCATTTGCGTTTACAAAAGTATCTGAAGTAGTAAAAGTCGCTGTAGGCTGGTTATGGAAACTATAATTTACATCATCAGAACATGTATCTCCGTTTACATCTACAACAGTCATAGTAAATATATAATTCACGGGTGCAGGAACAACACCTGAAGAATATAGGGCATTTGGATTAGCAAATATAACCCCGGGCGAATCGCACCACCATAGCACCGACTGGTATGTAGTATCGGGCAACGGGTTTGTTATAAATGACAATCCACATATAGTAGTGTCCTGCCCTGCATTTGCCACACATTGGGCTTTAAGGGTTATAAATTCAAATGAAATTATAATTGTTAAAAAAAATGTGTATAGAGTTTTCATAATAAATATTTTATCGGTTACCAATATAAGACAGTTAAAGGTATGTTTGGGTTGCCTGAAACAAGTTTAAATTATTATCCTGAGTTCGGGATAAGATTAAATAAAAACAAATAAATTCCCGCTCATCATTGCAACGATCCCGTTAGGGATCATATATTTATAAAAAACAATAGCAAGATAAATGAACTGTCCTGTAAGGACAGAACCCTGTTATTAATGCTTTTTCGTACTTTTGTTTAAAAAGCATTTCTATGAAACATATTGTAATTCTTTTATCTTTTTTCGGATTATTGATATTCAATAATGCAAAAGCAGATTCACCCTTAACCTCAACCGGCATAAGCAGTGCGTACCAGAACGAGGCAATTGTTATTGCTGCTTCCGAAACAGAAGGAATTCTGAATCTGGAATTGATGGAATATCTTGCTGACAAAAGAAAACCAATAGATGTAAAAATGGCGGTCATTAACCAGTTAAGCTGGGATATGGAAGGCAAAACCAACAGTAATACATTTTTCGATTATCTGCAAAAACATAAAGGATACAGAAGCGAAAATGACTTCCAGAAAAACGGCAGTGGCGATGAACTTCTGTGCATGGCATATCTTAAAGCAATGGATAATTACTTCGTGGTTGACGAAGCCTTGAAATATGCCGAACTTGCAGTAGAAAAGAATAAGGGAAGCTATACATTTAATATAATAGCAGCACTTATAAAAGCACAAAAAGTATTCGACAGCGACTGGTGCGAAGTATATAAAACAACAGATAATGTCAGAACAGATATTTCACTTAATAGTGATATGAATGAGGAAGCAAAATCTGTCATTTTTGAGTATATGGATATTTATATGTCGTATTGTAAATAATTGTGAGTCGGCAGTCTACAGTCGGCAATTGGCAATTGGCAGTCCACAATCGGCAATTGGCAGTCTGCAATAAGTTTCCCCGGCCAAATTGCGGACTGAAGACTGTTGACTGCAGGCTATTCTTGATTAATCAATATAAACATCAACAGGATATCCCGCTTTTACAAAGTAGAGTCCATGTGCCGGTGCACTCATCGAAGCAAGGGAGCGGTCTTTTGCTGCAATGATCTCACTGAATCTTTCGGGTGTTATTTTTCCAAGTCCAACATCAACTAATGTGCCTGTGATAGAACGGACCATGTTGCGGAGGAAACGGTCTGCTGTGATTGTAAAAACGAGGAGATTATCCTGCTTCAGATCTATTT